>JBCDBW010000084.1:0-20158 GCA_039182965.1 Verrucomicrobiota bacterium | reverse complement strand
GGCTTGCGGGGGGCGGGGGGGTGTGGTCGTGTGTATTTTTGGGGGGGGTGGGTTGGGCGGGACGGGCGGCTGTGGGTGGTGGGGGGAAGGTTTTTGGAGTGATGGGCGATTGCGGGGAGTGTGAGTCTAGGGGGCGTTGAGACCGCAAGAAATAAAGCGACAATATGGCGCATAACCTGTGACAGGGCTCTATCTTTTGTGAGCCATAATGTCCCAAAAACTGTATTGCATTCGTGATATTATTCATTCTTAAAAACCTGATTGACAATGAGTTGAGTGAATCTATTCAAGATTGGCATGGGTATTGCGGTATAGTGCTGCAATAATAACCGTCGGGCTTTAGCCTGACATAGAAAGGAAGACAAGAAGATGAAGATGATTCGATATCAAAACCCTGGAGTGAGTTCGCTGATGGGCGATTTTGATCGTCTATTCGGGCAAGCATTTGGAGGATTTCCGTTTTTGAATGCGGTGGCGCAGGCGCCGGCTCCGTTGGGGCGATTTGGTGCGCTTCGGTTGGCTGCCGATTTGTTTGAGGACGACGATCACTATTTTGCGCGGGTTGAGTTACCGGGCGCGAAGAAAGATGACGTCAAAGTTGACCTGGATGGTCGCCGCCTGACGGTGGCGTTTGAGAGGGAAACCGAGGGTGAAGGAAGCGAGACGGTTGCTTACAAGCGTTCCTTGGCGATTCCGGATGGGGTGAGTGAGGATACGATTTCCGCGAAGCTGGAAGACGGCATCCTGACGGTCACGCTGCCAAAGGCACCTGAGCGCAAACCGCGACAGATTGAAGTGGGCTAAGGCCCAATGATTTGAAATTGGAAAGAAAGGAAACGAAGAAGATGTCTGAAGAAATTACGAAAAGTGGATGTTGTGATGTGCCGGCTGTGAAAGCTGAGTCGGTATCGACTGTGAAGCCTTATTACACGGTGAAGCAGGGTGACGATGCGTTTGAACTGGGTGTGGTTATGCCAGGGGTGGCGAAGGGTGACGTGCGGGTTGCGGTTGAGGATGATGTTCTCACTGTAGCCGGAGCGCGTGTAACTTCGGTGCCCGAAGGGTGGCGACCGCTGCACAGTGAACTGTCGCAGTCCGACTACAAACTGGAGTTGCGACTGAACGTTGATGTGGATGAAGCCGGGATTTCGGCGAAGCTGGAGGACGGGATACTGAGTCTCCGACTGCCGCTGAGTGAAGCGGCGAAGCCTCGTGAGATTGAGGTTAGCTGACGAGAATTGATTGCCTTCAGGAAACGCATGATTAGGCGAGGCAGGCCCGGGTTCGGGCCTGCCTTTTTTTTGGGTGGGCTTGACGTGAAGCGGCGGTGAGGAAACGATGCTGGGTATGAAGGCATGGACGTGGTGGTGTTCGGGATTTGTTTTGATCGTCTGGATATGGGGCGGGGTTGCCCGGGCAGAGGAGGAACGGTTTGCGAAAGCGGCCTATCGAGGTTTTATGATCCCTCAGATTGACTTAAGTGATCAATCGGACTTTCAAGTCGAGATCGCGCGGGATCCTGACGTGTATATGGGCCATCCGAGTTCGGTCCTTTTGGACGACGGGAGGACGGTATTGATTTTTTATTTGAATCAGCATGGGAAAGGCAGGCTGATGTGGAGGCGGAGTACGGATGGAGGGAAGACCTGGTCGGAGGACTTGCCATTACCGGAGGGTTGGGATGAACCGGTGGTGGTGGATGGCGAAAGTCATGAGCCTTTTCTTGAGATTCCGATTGTTTACAAGATTGATGGGCGAGACGGGGTGCAGCGTCTTGTTCTTTACACGGCGGGTCGGGATTTTTATCCAGCTCGCTATGCGGTTTCGGAAGACGACGGGGAAAGTTGGTCGCGATTGGAGCCGATATTGGCTGGAGGAGAACCGGTTAGGCACAGCATTGTCTTGTTCTCGGACATGATCCAGTTGAAGGATGGGCGTTATTTGTTCACCTATCATGAACCAGGGAAGGTGTTCACGGTAACAAGCGCGGACGGTGTCACTTTTGACAAGCCGAAACTGGCGGCAGCTTATGACGGGGCATTTCTTTGCGAGGGCGGCTTTGTGCGATCGCCCGACGGAGACACGATTGCCTTGTTGATGCGTGAGAACAATCGGGTTTACAACTCAATGATCAGTTTCAGCAAGGATGAGGGAGAGACGTGGAGTGAACCGCGGCAGATGCCCGATTCTCTTACAGGTGACCGACATCAGCACACGTATGGCCCGGACGGGCGCTTGTTGATATCGTTTCGCGACCGTGGGGCAAACTCTCCGACAGAGGGAGACTGGGTGGCATGGGTGGGAACCTTTAACGACTTGGTGGACGGCAATGAAGGCGGGTATCGAGTTCGAATGAAGGACAACTTCAAAGGCAACGACTGTGCGTATCCGAGTCAGCATTTGCTGCCGGATGGCTCGATTTTTCTGGCGACTTATGGATGTTGGGAGCGAGGATCGCCGAACTACCTCATTGGGTTTCATATTCGTCTGGAGGAATTGGACAGAATCGTTGCGGATAGTGGAGATGGCATCGTCGACCAGGGTTAAAGCTGCTTTCATGTGAACCGGTTGGTTTGGTGGTTGATGGGATTCGGATTCTTTCGGACGAACGCGTGGATGCTACCGTTTTGGCTGGAGCGGATGTCTTTGGAGTTTCGCGACGAAGTATCATTGCTGGTTGGATAAGTAAGTCTTTTCGGGAGCACGTAGACAGTGCCAGTTGTAAACCAATTGGCTCGAATTTCTTTGTATTCCTCGGCAATGGATTTGATTTTCTTGGACGGCCTTGATGTGGTGCTTGTTTTTGGAACAAGTGAAGTCGCGGGGTTAGGGCCCAGAGAATCGTCGCTTCTTTGAACTGGTCTTTCGCTGCGGAAGTAGGCGACAGCGAACAGGATTAGAAGCGCTGTTGTCGCAACGGCTGCGACCAGTTGGAGCGCTTGATCAGATACGGTGAATCCGAGAGTTAGGACATGAGGGCTCAAGAGGGCGAGGGGCATTGAGATGCCGATGAAGAGGGCTGCGCCTAAGGCGGGCAGAGCGATGGGTGCCACGAGGATGTGAGTGATGGTTCGCGATGGGCTCATTCTTGCCCAGCGGCATGCAAAGCCGATTATCATACTGGTGGATACGAGAGTGGATACGAGATAGAGATGGTTCATTTTTTTCTCCCAATGTTTATGATGGTAGCTCGATCTTGTGGATGGACTATTACAAGAGCCCGTTGGCTTTGTAATGGTGGGCAACAGGGCCGCCGATGGTATGGCTCGTTTTCCCGGGAAAATATTGGATACGAATTGGTAATCGAATGGTCCGGTCGGTTCGGACTTTACAGAGCGCGGGAGCAGCGTAAGTTCAGCGTCGCTCGGATACGAGTGCAGGAAGGGTGGCTGAGTTTGGTTTAAGGCGCTTGATTCGAAATCAAGTGTAGGGGCAACTCTACCGTGGGTTCGAATCCCACCCCTTCCGTTCTTCGCTCGAGCGACGTTTGGGTGGGGATGGGGTGGAGACGGTTGGTGGCGGCTAGGGGCGCGGGAGCGGACGGGAGACTAGATGCTCGAGCTACGAACGGCACGCCGTTCTACTTTGGGTGGGGAAATCGGGGTGAGTTGGGAGTGGGCGGCTGGGGGCGTTGGGGCGGACGGGAGATTAGGTGCTCGAGGTACGAACGGCACGCCGTTCTACTTTGGGTGAGCGAGGTATGATCCTGGTTGGATTTGGCTTTTAGGGATTTGGGGGTGGGGAGATGGTTGGGGTGTGAAGATGTATTACGTTTATTTGTTGCGGAGTGAGAAGCGGCCATTGCGGACCTATGTGGGGTTTTCGGAAGAGCTAAGAGGGAGGTTGGAGGATCATAATGCGGGGCGGAATGGGAGCACTAAGCCGTTTCGGCCTTGGAAGTTGGAGGTATATTTAGCGTTTTCGGTTCGGGAGAAGGCGTTGGGGTTTGAGCGGTATTTAAAGACGGCGTCGGGGAAGGCATTTGCGGATAAGCGGCTGCGATAGCCGCTTTGAACTCGTTTAGTTGGGTTCAAGGATGTTGATTATTGGGTTGGTGTTTGGGTCGGAGTTGAACGGCAGCGGTGATGGCATTGGTGTGGTTGAAGACTTTGGAAGGGTATTTACTCGGGGAAAAAAGCGTGCGGTGATTGAGGAGGAGTCAAGAAACGGCAGGTGCCGGCTTATTGTGCGAGAGCGTGCGATTATGGTTTCTCCGAGGAGCTACCATGCAGGAACGATAAAGTGGGCGTTGGGACAGAAAATTTCAGAAAGTCCTTGCAGGCAAAACCTTATTCTAATTCTATAGAATACAATTATAACTGATCGGCATGTCTAGACCAGCGAGCAAAGAACCAACGGAAGCTGAGTTACGCATTCTTAAGGCCATGTGGAAATTGGGAGAGCCGTGTCGTCTCAGCGAGCTTTGCGAGGAACTAAACAGTTCTCCGCCGCATTTGGCCACGACGACGGTTGCCACCACACTCAAGGCCATGAGTCGAAAGAAGCTGGTCAAGCGTGTGGAAGGGCAGTCCCGGACGACTTGGGAAGCACTTGTTGCCGAGTCGAAGGCTCGAGATTTGTCCCTCCGTCGGCTTGCCGAACGGCTGTTTGACGGATCGTCCCGTGGTCTCGTCACGCATTTAGTTGAAAGCGGGAGTCTTAGTGAGGACGATCGGCGCGAGATCGCCAGGCTACTTCAGAAATCGAAATCCGTTTCAAAGAAAGCGAGTTCATCGTCATGAACCGAATTCAGCTTGCCATCGAGCATCCGCTTTGGGTCGCGCTTGGCGCCACCATGCTTCATTTTCTTTGGGCGGGCGCAGTGGTTGGACTTTTAGCTTGGGCAACGAGGCGTTGGATTCCATCGACCCGTCCGAATCTTCGATACGGAGTACTTCTTTTTTATCTAATTCTTCTAACGGCACTTCCGTTTCTTATTCTCGAACGGTTTGGCGTTACCCAAGGGGGGGGCAAGGCACCACTGAATGATATTGGCTTCGTTGAAGACTTCGCTTCACCAGATCTAAAGTCCGTTATCGTTTTTGAAGGGGTGGTTCCGGTGGTTTCCTCGGGGAAAAGTGGCGCCTTTGTGGGGTTAAAGGCGGGGCTATCGTGGTTGTGGTGCCTTGGATCCACTGCTTTTCTCGTGGTATTTGTGTTTCGGGGACTGAGGGTGCTACGGCTTCGTCACACGGCATCGCCGGTGCTGGATGATATTTGGGCAAGTCGATTGGGAGCATTAGCCAAGCGACTCGGCGTGCGGCGGGACGTTCAATTGCGGCAGCATCCTCGGCCTCTATCGCCTCTCGTTTTGGGTTGGATCAAACCCGTGATTCTTTTGCCAGCTGCAGCAGTCTCGGGCCTATCCTCTGCTCAGATCGAGATGGTTCTTCTTCACGAACTAGCTCATGTCCGTCGGCATGATTTTCTGGTGAATCTGCTGCAGCGTCTGATCGAGTGTCTCCTTTTCTATCATCCTGCAGTCTGGTTGCTTTCACGGTGGATTAGTGAGGAACGAGAATGCTGCTGTGACGAACTCGTTGTATCGGAGACGGGGTCCGTCGTGGATTACGCTGAGTTGTTGGCTCGATATGTGACCGACGAGTCCTTTGCTGGAACGAACGCGATGGGATCGCATCCGGTGGTCAATCGATTGCGGCGCATTTTGGGGCAGCAGAGAGAGCCACAGTGGTCGACGCCGGTTTCGGCGGGAGTTGTGAGCGGGAGTCTCGCTTTGGCTTTGCTTTGGGCGAATCTGATTCCGCTTGGCTTCCCCGGTAGAATCGAGGCCGAAGGGGAGGTAGGTGGTGATGCCTGGATTGAAGGTCAGGTATTGGAGGCCGCGACGGGAAGACCAGTTGAGGGCGCCTCCATTAGTATTGTTGCTGAAACGAACGATCCAGACGACGAGTTGGATTGGGCCATTCGCGCGCGTGGGACTAGTGGGGATGATGGGTTATTTCGCGTTCGAGCTCCGATTGATCGAGTTGAGTATTCGCTCTTTATCCGTCATCCTGCGCTTTACTTGCCGGGAAGCAGGAGGATCCATCCGGGGGAGAAGCCTCTTCCTGTTTTTGAGTTACGCAGGTTTCGAACGATTCCGCTGAGCGGTCGCGTGCGGGATCTCGATTCAGGAACAGGCGTGGCGGGTGTGGAGATCATTTTGTTACATGAACACCGATTTTTGGATCGTGTGACAACGGGCAGGGATGGCTTTTTTGAGCATCCGGTTATACCAGGTGGCGACTATTTAGTTGGCGGCATGTCCGCCGATGGTGGTCATATTCGATGGACTGCGCTTGAAGTGCCTCGCGACAAATCCAGTGTTGAGCTCGATCTTCAGCTCGAGGAGCCGGCATCGCTCACGTTTGGTCTTGGAGTTGGGCTTGGAGCTGATGACCAAGTGGGAGAGGATTCCTTCCTTATTCTCTATCCATGGCCTTTTGATTATGGTCATTCGAGAGAGGCAGAAATTGAAAAGATGTCGACTGTCTTGCATCGAGTTCCCTTGAGTTCGGCCGCAGCGCTTCGTATTGATGATATCGCGCCCGGCGAGTACAGCGCGATACTCGAGCTGCCACGTGCGCGCGAAGCTTCGTCGGGATCGCATTATCACCGGATATCCAAGATTTTTTTGGAATCAGGAAATCACAAGACGATTACCACACCCATCGATCGCGGCATCGATCTCCCGGTGGTTGAAGCGAGGGCGATTCAGCCCGACGGTGAGCCTTGGGCGAATCTCCGGCTTTGGATCGACCAAGCAGGATGGCCGTGGTCCAACGCGAAGATTGAGGCGCTTACCGATGGGGACGGACGCTTCACGTTTCCGCTCAATCGTGATCGGCTACTCGAGCGATCAGGAAGAATCAATATACAGGGAGCGAATGGCGCTTCGGGTGGCGTAACCTATGTCGGCCAGGTCGGACTTCAGGATATCCTCTTGGTGCCGTCTATCAGGATATCTGGTCAAGTTCGGGATGCGGCAGGGGAACCGGTTGTTGGGGCTAAGGTTCAGGCAATGGATCGGCAGGCTCGAAGTGGACAAGAGGGGAGATTTGAGATTTTTGCGGTGGTGCGATCCGACGCCGATCAAGAAGCTGATGAGCTGTTTTTGGATGTTGATCCGATCGGTCGAGATGGGCTTGATGGACAGGGTGCTTTGATGCATGTTCGCCGGGAGCGGCTCCCGTTTGTGGCAAGGGACGATCTCTCTTTCGATATTAAGCTTGCAGATGCCGCGGTAGTTGAAGCTGAGGGGAGAATTGTCGACGGCTTGGATAGGCCGGTGCCTGGCGCTAAAGTCTGGATATATGCGGGCACCCCGAGTGAAGCCCAATGGAACCCGATCCATTGGGAAGACGGGCCTTGGTATGGGAGTAGCAACAACAAAGCTCCTTTAATTGCGACCTCGACTTCGGACGCCGGCGGTCATTGGGAATCGCGTTTCGGAAAATGGAATGAGTCTGATTATAGAGTTCATTGGGGAGTTGTGCCGCCCTATCCGATGGACGAATATTTCGTTGTGGCTATGGGCTCGAGTGGAGCGGTGGCATATGCGGAAGGGATCGAGAGTGTGCCATCTTTGGAGGTAGGAGATTTGGTTCTCTCTCAGCCTCCTTCCGCGCAACACGTCACTGGTCAACTATTGGATACAGAGGGGCGCCCACTTGCTGGAGCCCGCATCGAGGCTCCGAGCTACAGCCGTGCTCCAATATGGACCGAGACGGATGAGGATGGAAAATTTGCGCTTTACTCTCGCAGTAGAGAGCTCCGTGTGGTGATGGGGAAAGAGATGACTTTTCCAATGATAGAGGAGTCGAATGGGGAGTGGATTGCTGAGTCGATTTCAGACAACCAGGTTCATATAGAGTGGTCTAATGGAGGGCCAGTTAAGGCGATTCGCTGGTTTAAGGAGCCCATTAGCGGAACGCCGTATGACGTGCTCTATTTTCGGCGAGCTGTTGAGCGTGCAGGAACTGAGACCCTAATTTCCAAAGACGGAGTCTTCCAATTTCCTAAGACTCTTCCAGCCGAACCTATTATCATTTATAGTTTGGAGGGGGTGTACACCACCGTTGATGCGACGGCGCTCTCCCGCCCGGAGTCACAACTGGTGCTCGAATATCCGGCCGAGGAATTGAGTTGTCGTGTCATAGGTTTGAACGGAGATCCCCTTGCTGGTTTGAGCGTAGCGGCGATGTCGGACGTAGGGAATTTTTTTAGAGTCCTCACCACGGATGAAGGCGGTAAGTGTCAGTGGAGAGTTCCACCGGGTCGGTACCGGGTTTCCATACTCGGGGAGGGCACTGGCCGCTATGACGAAACCGATAGTCACGAAGTGATCCTCAACGTGATTCCTGGTGAAGCAAATGAAGTTCTTTTCGAGCCGGCGCTTCCACCACGTGGAACACTAGACCTGATTTTTAGCCGTCCAGATGGATCTCCCATAACGGGACAGATTTCCCTTTCTGAGCATCAAATGGAAGTTCCCTTTGTTCCTGAAAGGAAGGTTGCATTAGATCAACGTGGATCCGTGCGGCTGGAGGTTCCTGCGGGGCGTCAATATGTCCAAATGGAGGGGCTCCCTGGATTGGGTGAAAACGAAGTCCGTCGGGTTCGTCTGGAAATCGGCCCTGGCAAAGCGAAGCAGGAGCGCATTGTTATTGGGACAAGTCCACCGATCAACGGACGCATCGTTCGCAATGGTGAAGCGTTCAATTGAGCGACCGTGTATTTCACAAGCTCAACTGATGCAAGCGGGTACCGATATTCCCAGTGTATAACCGATGCCTCGGGCCGATTCTCTTTCACGGATATTCCTGAAGAAGAACTGCCGGGAGATGGCAGATTTGCGGCACGTCTCAAGATGGACTTCAAGCCTTATGGCATTGATGAGATGATTGAGTTAACGGCGAACCCTGATCAGGAAGTTGAGTTATCTTACTGCGATGTGAAGGGGAATGTTTTGCTTGAGGGAGGTCGTCCTGCTGATGGATTTAGCATCGCTTGGAGCCGACAAGATGAGGACTCCGGTTTCAGTGATGAGAGTAAGACTAATCACAGTGGGGATGTGTTTGACGTGAAGCTTCCGCCGGGAACCTATGAATTGGAATTCAACCATCGTGTTGGGCTGAGTTATGAAACGTTCGCTCGGAAAACGCTTGAGATTGGAGCTGGAGAATCGGAGCGGGAGTTGACTATTCGGCAAGGAGAAGGCTTCTAAGTGAGACTGGTGTGCTCCAACTGCGGGCGGCAGATTGGTCCTTTTAGAAGTGGGGAAGAGTCTTTTTGGCTTTGGCACGAACCGGTTTTAGGCGGGGCTGGTGGCAGGTGAGGTGATTGTTGTCTCAAGGTGTGTTGTGGGTGCGGGATGATGCTCGCGCGCCCCTTCGCCCTTCTCGTTTCGAGTGAACTTGTCTCACGCCGATCTTTCCGTGTTTTATCCCATCAATTGGAAAGATAACTGTCCGATGCAAGAGGATCTTCATGGCCGTAAGTGGTTACAATTCAATATTGGAAAGCGATTATTTTCGAGCGCTTAGCTTCAGCTCAATGCCCTAACCCAACCTTAGTTATTTGGGGAATACGCGCCGATTGCGTCTGTGTGGAATCTCGGCGCTTGTGTGTAAACGGTTCGCTAAATCCTAGTGGCTTTCAGGGAATTTGGGATGGGAGCTTCCGCACCGATAGGTTAAAGCGACCAAGGGCCACGAATGAGTTCCTTGGTGGAATCTCGTGTCACTTAGGTCACAGCTCGGGATGGTAGGCCAAGTGGAGAGTCTTTTCGGCTAGAAATCAGGGAAAAGACCGATGCTCTCGCCGCTGAACCTATCGCTTTTCAAAGCGCCGATGGAGCGTTCCACCCTCTGCCGGAGGGAGAGGGGCCGTTGGGATATGAATCTGAGGCGGAGTCCCGGGATTAGAAGAGGGCGGTGATGGCTTTGGCGCCGTCGGAGACTTCGAAGGGGCGTTTGCTTGGGGAATGAATGGTTCGATCGAGTGGGAGACCGAGTGCGTAGGCGACTGTTGCGTTCAGCATTGGCGGTGTCACCTCGTTGCTTTCGACATACATTCCTTTTTTGTCGGTGGATCCGTATTTTTGTCCTCCTTTGATGCCTCCGCCAGCGAGGACGCAGCTGTAGGCACGTGGGAAGTGATCCCGACCGTTGTTTTTCGAGGGTTCGGTGCGAATGACGGGCGTTCGACCGAATTCGGTGCCGAGCATCACGACCGTTTCTTCGAGGAGACCGCGGCGGTCGAGGTCAGTGAGGAGGGCGGAGAACGACTGATCGAGGTCGGGAACTTTCTCTTCGAGGTTGCCGAAGCAATCATAGTGCATATCCCAGCCGCCTTTTTTGACGCTCACGAAGCGAACATCGTGTTCGATGAGACGACGGGCGAGGAGACAAGCGCGGCCGAATTTGCTTTCGCCGTATTCCTTACGAACGGACTCGGGTTCCTGAGTGATATCAAAGGCCTTGAGGTCTTCGGCGCGCATCAGGCGGACGGCGTCGTCGTAGAGGTTTTCGTATTCTTTGACGGCATCGAGATCGTAGGTGTCAGAGAATGTTTTATTGACGGATGCCGCGAGGTCGAGGCGTTCCTGGAACTCCTGTTCGCTGACGCCGGAGGGCAGATTGATATCGGCGATGCCCTGATCCGGGTCTCCGATGGGGACTGCGGAGTAGGTGGGCCCAAAGAAGCCGGAGGAACTTTTGTTGCCGCGGTCGCCGATCTGAACGTAGCCGGGGATAGTGGAGTTGCGTTTACCGGAGAGGCGGAGCACCCAGGATCCGAGGGTAGGGTGGACGATGGTGCCGCGGGGGGCGTAGGAGCGCTGGAGGACGTATTGACCCTGAGCGTGGGCTCCCTGGGTGGTGTGCATTGAGTTGATAATTGCGAGTTTGTCGGCGTGGCCGGCCAGTTTTTCGAAGTAATGACCGAGCCTGATGCCATCGACGTTGGTGGCGATCGGTTCCGTTTTGCCCATGACGTCTTTTGCCTCTTTGGGATCGAAGGTATCGAGGTGGGTCATCCCTCCTGTCATATTGAGGAAAATGACATTCTTGGCTGCCTTGGGTCGATTTGGTGTGAACCGCGATTGGTTGGAAGCGCCGAGAAGAGAGCTCGCGGACATGGGTAGCAGTCCCACGCCGAGGAACTTTGAGGCTGCATCCGCCATGAACTGGCGTCGTCCGAGATCGTTAAGGTTTACTTTCATGATAGTTGTTGGTGACTGGTTGGATGAACTGTTGGTGTCGGGTTACTGAACGAAGAGGAACTCGCTCGAATTGAAGAGGGCCCAGACGAGGTTGTCGTAGCCGCGATCGCCGTTTTTCTCGACATTGGAGAGGAAGAGATCGCGTTCTTTATCGGTGGCGCGGCGATTGAGAATCGTGAGGAAGGCTGCGTCGACTTTGTCTTCGGGCGTCTCGGCCTGATCCATATTCTGGTAGAGGACTGATTTCGAATTTCCGATCACCTGTTTGTTTATTTCGCCATTGATGAGAGACAGGATTTGAGTCACGTCGCTTTCCTTTGTTGCGCCCTCGATGGTGAGGCGAGCTGACTGACCGAACTTGCGCAGGAAGTGGGTTGCCGGGGCGGGAGAGGGCAGTTCCGAGGCGCGGAGCAAATCCCGGTCGTAACCCGACCAACGGGGATCGTTGACGGCCCCAGACTCAGAGCTTGACGACATCATCATGGATTCCTCCATGGCGGCATTCTTTTTGCCACGAGCACTACCGTCTCCGTCGAGGTCGGCCTCCATGTCGTTGTAGAGGTTTTGAATCCATTTTTTGTATTGGCCTTTTTCCAGGTTCACGACTTCTTCGTAGAGTGCATACATGTCTTTCTTACCGACGAGCACGGGACGGCCGCGATAGGTGATGTGGGCGTGGCGGGCGTTCCCGAGGCGTTCGTCGATATTCGGGACAATAGTGGCGACGAGAGAGTCCCAGATTTGTTCCGCCGTCATGCGGGAGAGGAGGCGTCCCTGAAAATAATAGGGGGCGCCTTCCGTGTGTTCGCCCGTGTTTGGTTGTTGCCGGAACGTTTTGGTGTTGTGGAGGATGCGGCGGAATTCCGTGAGATCATAATCGAGGTCGATCATGAGCTTGGTGATATAGTTGAGGAGGTTTTCGTTCGAGATGGTGAAGTCGCGATCGAGGTTGTCGACGGGTTCGATGATGCCGTAGCCCATGACGCGTTTCCACATGCGGTTTGCGATAACTTTTGCGAAGTTTGGATTTGTGTTGGCCGTGAGCCAGGTGGCGAATTGGGCCCGGCTGTTGTCGATGGGTTTGGCGCGATTGCGGACACGATCGCCGAAGGGGCTCTCCATTCCGATGAGTTCGTTGGGATCGGCATCACGATACTGGTAATCCACCGGCAGTTTAATTACGCCATCGCCGCCTCCGGAGACACCGAAGCCGAGGATATTGTCTTCGATGAACTGCGAGACCCGGTAGAGTTTGTAGTCCATCGAGTCCCTTTCACGACGGTTGTCGAAATTGGCCCCCATCATGATATCTCGTTTGCGATCACCGCTGATGGCGGGCATGAGGCCGTTGGTGAATGCGGCGGTGTGGAAGAAGTCTTTTTGGGTGATGTCTTCGTTGAAGGGGTGGTTGTGGCATTGGGCACACTCCATGCGGGTGCCGAGGAAGATTTGCATGGTGTTGGACATGTTATCCAGTGGCATGCCTTTATCGCGCTCGAAGTAGCCGACGGCGCCGGAGGCGTCGCCGATTTGCCAGCCACCGCCGCTTGAGGTGAGGAGTTCGCGGACGAATTGATCGTAGGGTTTATCGGTAGCGATCGAATTGTAGATGAACATGAGGTAGGGGCGTCCATCGGCATTGGACGCGCCGAGGTCATTGGTCGCGCGCAGGACATCGAGCCAATAATTGTAGTCGTGGCTGACGCGTCCCGGGGATTTGAAGAGCTTGTCGATAAGGGCGGCATTTTTGCCGGGGGTTTCGTCGTCCAAGTAGGAAAGTGTTTCTTGGTAGGTGGGGATGCGACCGAGGACGGTGAGGTAGAGGCGGCGGACGAACTGTTCGGGTGTGGCGTCGCCGACTGGACGAATGCCTTGTTCCTGAAAGCCTCGCGCGATCATGACATCGATGTCGTAGGCTTTTTTCTCGATCTCGGCGGGTGACAGTGGTTCTCGGGTTTGGGTTCGCTCGGGGAGATCGGCAACGCTACTGGTGACGCCGGAGAGGACGATGCAGGCCGCGATCAGGGGTATTTTCGAGAGACGTTTCATCTTTGTGAACCTTTTGGTGCTGTCCAATCCGCCCCTAGCGGCGCGAATTCATGGCTAAACGTCTGAACAGGGCGGTGATGGACATTTTTCCGGTGGCAGGAGGCCTCTCGATTTGCGGGAGAATATCGGGGCGCTCTTTTTTGGCGGGGCGTTTCGTGGTGCTGGAGTCGAGGAATCAGAAGCGATCGGGATCCAGCCGGGAATCGACGGCTTCGCCTTGGGCAAGAGAAGCCACGAGTTTGCCGGTAATGGGAGCGAGGCTGAGGCCGATCATGGCGTGACCGGTTGCAATGGTGAGGTTGGAGTAGCGGGGGGTGTTGCCGATATAGGGCAAGCCATCGGGCGAGCAGGGTCGTAGTCCGGACCACGGTTCGAGTTTGGCGAAGTCTTTGGATTGGAACTGCGGAAAGACGCGGCAGAAGGATTCGATGATGCCCATGAGTCGAACCGCATCAATGGAGAGGTTGTTTCCACAGATTTCCATTGTCCCGCCGACGCGGAGATTTTCTCCCATCGGGGTGACGGCGACACGGCCTTCCTTCAGGAGGTAGCAGAGGCGGGGTAGTTGGGGTGGGTTTGGGAGCGTGAGCGAGTAACCCTTCCCGGCCTGCATTGGCAAACGGAGGCCGAGGCGTCGTGTCAAGTCCGGGCTCCAGGCGCCTCCTGCGATCGTGAAGCGATTGCCCGGCACTTCTTCGCCTGTTGCGAGAGCGGCGTGAGTCACTTCATCCCGGCGCGTGCGGAAGTCGATGACTTCGTCGCCTTCACGGAACCGGCCTCCATGTTTTTTGATCCCACGGCGTAATGCGTTGAGGAACAATTCTGAGTCGAGGTGGCAATCCTGGGGATACCAAATTCCACCAATGGCGGTTGAATCGATATCGGGATCGAGTTCGCGGAGTCTCTCGGGTGGACACACTTCGGCTTGAATGCCTATTTCCTTGGCTTTGACAGCGAGTTCAGATTCTTCTTCGAGCCCGGCTTGAGATTGGCAGAGCATGAGAAGCCCTTTTTTGGCGAGAGGGAATTGAAGTTCATCGGCCAGCTCTTCGAAGAGTGCGCGGCTTTCGAGACTAAGATCGCGAAGGAGGGCTTGTGAATCTTCGACATGTTGTCGATTTGCGCTGCGGCAGAAAGTCCAGCACCAGGACCAGAGTTTCGGGTCGAGGCGGGGGCGAAGGTAAAAGGGGCTTCGTCGGTTCAGCATCCATTTCAAGCCTTGTGAGATCACGCCGGGTGCGGCCAAAGGGGTGAAGTGGCTGGGCACGATCATTCCGGCGTTTTGGTCGGAGCAGCTTTCTTTGAGGGACGGGTCCCGGTTGATCACCGTGACGGGATGACCGGCTCGGGCTAGGAAGTAGGCGGTGCACAGGCCAATCACCCCGCCGCCAACGACCAGGTGGTCGTGATCGGATTTCATGATGTTGCTCCCGGCCAATGGGACCACCAGGAGCGGAACTGTTTCCATTGTGCTTCGAGGAAAACGCGCTGGCTTTCAGAGAGTTGGTCCCTGGGATTGATCTGGTGTTTGTAGGCCTCGTTTCCCTCGAGGACCATGAGTGCTTTGTAGTAGAGGACGAGATCGGGACCTTCGTCGAAGCGCGACAGGACATGGAGAGCCTCCTCGAGTTCGGCTGCGAGGCGGCGGGCTTCCGGATCACCGGCGGCGGCTTTCTCGCAGAGTTCCACGAGTCGAAGAATTTCTCGCGGGAGGGCGTTTCCGACACCAGTGATAGCACCTTTCGCGCCGCACTTGAGGAAGCCGTGTCCGACTTGGGTATCGACACCGACCATGAGGACGAGATCGGGATCGCCATTGGTTATGTTTTCGGCGGCGTAGGTGAGGGATTTTGCGCCTCCGAACTCTTTGAACCCGACGAGGTTTGAGTGATTTTGGCGAAGTTCGAAAAAGAGATCAGCTTTGGTTTCGTATCCGTAATAGGGGCTGTTGTATATCACGGCGGGGATAGGGTTTCCTGCTTTGAGGACGGTGGAAAAGTGATCGCTCTGGGCGGCGGGAGACGTGCCTCTTGAGAGGAGTCTTGGGATGATCATAAGGCCGGCGGCTCCGCATTGGGCGGCGTGGGCGGCATGGGCAGCAGCTTGGCGGGTATTCTGGGCGCCGGTACCGACGACGACGGGGATGTCTGTATCGACGAGTTTTTGTACGCCTTCCTGTCGTTGTTTATCCGTTAGGAGCGGCCAGTCGCCCATTGACCCGCAGTAGACGACGGCGCGCATCCCGGATGTGATGAGTTCTTGTCCGGTGGCGACGAGTGCGTCGAAGTTTGGGGTGCCGTCTTCGAAGCATGGGGTCATGAGTGCGGGAATGGTTCCTTGGAAGACATTGCTTTTCATGGGACTGGGATAGGGATGCGGGCTGGAGATTTGATTAGAACAGGTTTGTGGGGATGCCGTAGGCGAAGGGTTTGGAGGGGTCGATGATGAGATCGGCCTCTGCGGTGACATAAGCTGAGCCGCTCACCGTGGGGTAGACGCCGCCTTCGCGGGCAATGGTGATGGATCCTTCGAAGACGGTGTTGAGAATCCCGGCTTGTCGCCATAGGCTGCCTTCTTCGAGATCGCCGGAGGCATGGAGACAGGCGAGTTTTGCGCTGGTACCGGTTCCACAAGGGGAGCGATCGTATGCTTTGCCAGGACAGAGGACGAAGTTTTTGCTGTCGGCGAGGCTGAGATCTTCTGGTGGGCCGAAAAACTCGATGTGATCTATCTCGCCGCCGTCATTACCGGTGATATTTTTTGAAGTGAGCTGTTCTCGGACTTGCCATGCTGCGTGGGTCAGTTGTTCGATGTTCGAGGCATGGAGGGGCAGAGAAGGTGGTGCTTCGACGAGGAAGAACCAGTTTCCTCCCCAGGCAATGTCTCCGGAGAGCGCTTCGTGACCGGCGATTTCGACGGGGACCTGGGATTGCGAGCGGTAGCTGCGAACGTTTTGAACGGTGATTCGCCCGGTGTCGGTGATTGAGACCGTTACGACACCAGTGGGCGTATCGAAGGGCCACTCGCCTGGCCCTATTCTGCCCATATGGAGTAGTGTTGCGGCGACACCCATGGTTCCGTGAAGGCAGCCATTCAGCATGCCGACGTTATTGAAAAAAATGATACCGGTGACGCAGGTTTTATTTGCTGGCTTGCAAAGGAGGGCACCGACCACCGCGTCGTGTCCGCGGGGTTCGCAGACTGCTGCGGTTCGGAGCCAGTCGAGCTCGCGGGCAAAAGTCTCTCGTTTTTCCATCATGGTCTCTCCGCTTGGTTCAATGAAACCGGGCAGGATGACACGTGTGGGTTCGCCCGCTGTATGCGAATCGACAACGCTTATTCGTTGGGGTGAGGAGGGTTTCATCTTTCAGGCAACGGAGCGAAATGTATTTGCGAGCCTTGTCGGTTTACAGCTGAAAAGGTAGCAATTGGACGGGTGAAATGCCAACGAGGAAGCGAGTCCCGGTGATTGAGGTTTTCTTTGCGGGGCCGGGTTCTGGTTGCCCCTCAGGAAGGGCGGAGGATGGTGTTCATCCACCGGGCGATTTGGGCAAGGCGTTGGAGATCACCGCCGGAGACTTCGGCGGTGGCCCATCCTGAGAAGTCGAGATTGCGGAGCGTTTGGCGGATGCTTTGCCAGTTTACTTCGCCGTTGTCGGTGCCGGTAGTGATGCCGGGGCGTTTGAGTTTGGGATCGCCGAATTGGGGGTGGCCGCGGTCTTTGATGTCGATTTTGTAAATGCGGGGGCCGAGGACTCTTGCCCAGTGGGCGGCGCTTTGTTCGGTCCAGGTGATGGTGTTTCCGGTATCGAAGTAAGAGCGGACGGAGGGCGATTGGAAGCTATCGATGAAGCGGGCCATTTCTTCGGCTTCTTTGAGGAAGGTGTTGCGGACGTTTTCGACGTTGATTTTAATGTTGGTTTTTTCGGCGAGGGGCAGGGCTTTGCGGATGAGTGCTTGCCAGTGGGCGAATTTTTCATCGTAGGAGAGACTATCGTCATCATCGCCGGCGACGACTAGGACGGAGGTTGCGTCGTAGAATTTGGCGAGTTCGAGAGCGGGGATGATTTCGGGATTGGAGCTATTGATGATGCCGTGGACGGGGAGATTCGTTTTGCGAGAGGCGGCGCGGATGGTGTTGTGGTCGAGGTTGTGGGAGGTCGTGACTTCGGTACCGTCGAGGCCGGCCTTTTTGAGGATGTGGAATTTTTCGAGTGCAGTTTTGCCATCGCGGATCATCTGGTATTTGACGGCCATGCGGATGTTGGGATGGCGGGGTGTCGCGAGCTCTTGTCCGCGCAAGGGAGATGCCGTGGCAAGCGCTGTGGCGGCGCTTGTTTTGAGCCAGAGGCGCCGGTTCATTGTTGTTGAGCTAGGGTGCGGGAGCGGGTTTCTGTTTGCGTGTGTCGTTCCGGCGCCGGTTATACTTTTGGCGAGCCTCGCGAACTTCAGAGGCATCGACGACTCCGACGCGGTCGGCCCAAGTTTGCCATTTAGCTTTTAATTTTTTGAAAATAGCGGGATTTATCTTCGAAAGATCGATGAGTTCGGCGCGGTCTTTAGACATGTCGTAGAGCTCCCAAGGCGCTCCGGCCTGGGCGACGAGTTTGAAATTTCCATCACGGATGGCGCGGTTGTTTTCGTGCTCGAAGAAGAGGGTGCGCGGTGGTGCTTTCCTTGAAGCGAAGGCGGGGATAAGGCTTTGGCCTTCCATGGGTTGGATATTGTGGCCGTCGAATTGATTCGGGTATTCGGCGCCGGCGGCTTCGACGAAGGTGGGCATGAGGTCGATGAGATGGGCGACCTGGTGGCGGATTTCGCCTTTGGCTTCGATGCCGTTTGGCCAGTGGACGATGAAGGGCGTGCTGATGCCGCCCTCGTGGTTTTCGCGTTTGTATCGTCGGAAGGGGGCGTTGGAGAGATTGGCCCAGCCTTGGCCGTAACTGGAGGACCATCCGCCGACGCGGGCCCAGTCGTCGTAGTTGTCGACGGTATGGGCATCGCCCTTGATGCCGAGGAGGCCGGTTTCTTTGGTGCCTCCGTTGTCGGAGACGAAGACGATGAGAGTGTTGTCGAGTTGGCCGATGTCGCGGAGATGATTGACGACGCGGCCGACGTTTTGGTCGGGGCGATCGACGATGGCGGCGTAGAGGGCCATTTTGAAATCGAGATCGTCCTGTTGTTCTTCGGTGAGCGAGTTCCAATCGGGGACGTCGAGGGGGGAGAGGGCGGCGGATTTGTCGAGGATGCCTGCTTTAAGGAGGGCTTGGTGGCGTTGTTCGCGGAACTTCTGCCAGCCTTCGCGGTATTTGCCGCGGTATTTTTTGGTGTCCTCGGGTTTGGCGTGGAGGGGGAAGTGGGGGGCGTTGTAGGCTAGGTATAGAAAAAACGGTGGGGCCGTTTTTTCGTTTGTCGGTTGATCGGTTCTTTGGTTTTTAGATTGATGTGAAGCGAGGTGTTGGTCGATGAAGTGGAGGGCGTAGTCGGTGAAGACGTCGGTGGTGTACCATTCCTGGTCGGGGTGGTGGTGGTTGATGGGGGTTTTGGTGACGGGGATGATGAGTTGGTCGTCGAGGTAGACTTCGGTGCGTGGGATGACGGTGTAATAAGAGTCGATGTATCCTCTGGTGCCGTAGAACTTGTCGAAACCGCGTGCGGTGGGGGAGCCGTCGTCGCGCCAACCGACGTGCCATTTGCCGGTCATGATGGTGTGGTAACCGGCGTTGCCGAGGACTTCGGCGAGAGTGACGGCGTTTTTGGAGAGGTGATCCTGATAGGCGGGGAGATCGGTGGCACCGGCCATGTGTCCGATGCCGGCTTGATGAGCATAGAGGCCGGTGAGGATCGAGGCGCGGGAGGGGCAGCAGCGGCCGGTGTTGTAGAAGTTTGTGAAGCGGAGGCCGTTTTCGGCGAGGGCGTCGAGGTTGGGCGTTTCGATTTCGGAGCCGAAGCAGCCGATATCGGAGAAGCCGAGGTCGTCGGCGAACAACACGACAATGTTTGGCCTCGCTTTGCTCGGCGTTGATCGGTTGATCGGTTGATCGGTTGATGCCTTCTCCGCCGAGGCTACGAAGGGCAGGCGGTTTTTCGCGAAGGAGGTATTCGCGGCAACAATGCATGTGGCGAGGATGGGAAGGAGTCGACGGTTCATTTTGGGAACGGTCTTAAGGTGAGGGCTTGGAGGCGCCATTGGCCGGGGGCTTCGGTTCCGTAGTGAGGGGTGCTGTCGAGGCGGAGGGTTTCTCCGGCTTTGAGGAGGCCGATGTCGCTGAGGATGCTGGATTGGTCTTTTGCGTCGATGGCGTCATCGACACAGTAGATGGCGAGGGGTTTGTGATCGCCGACGGTGTAGAAGCCACCGGCTTGGCCGTTGCCGGCGACGATGGCGGCGGATTCGATGAGGACGTCGCGGTCGAAGGAGATGAGGAGGGCTTCGTTATTTTCGACCTGATCGAATTTACCGGGGCCACCGGCGATGCCTAGCCCGCGGTCGTTGATAGCGTATATGGTGTCTTTGCTAGGTTGTCGGTCGCGCGCTGCTTCAATCGTGACGATGGTCGCCGAAGTCTTCTCGGGAGATTCTGCTCTAAACTTGAAATTCTCTGTGTGTGCGCCGGTGAGTCTTTTTGCGAGTGGTTCTTCTGGGAAGGAAATGGTGATGGATTGGGAGGGGGCAATCTCGGCGGTGCGATGTCCGCCACTGTTTCGGTGGAGGAGTGCCAATTCTGTGAGGTGATTAACGAGGGGAGCGAGCTCGGGATCGGCGACGCGATTGTTTTCTTCCCGTTGGTCTTCGTGAAGTTCGTAGAGTTCGATGGGATTGGCCGTGCCGGCGCGGAGGAGGGACGCGTCGAAGAAGATTTTCCATTGGCCGTCCCATGTTTT
>JBCDBW010000083.1:0-20641 GCA_039182965.1 Verrucomicrobiota bacterium | reverse complement strand
TGCGCACGACCCGGCGGATCGCCCCTACCTGTCGTGGGAGGGGGTCCAGAGGTGGGGCCAGTCGTTTGGGCGGGAGACTAGGTTGGCGCGGACGGGGGTGTTGCGGATGTATTCGGCTTTTTCGTCTTCGGATTCGTCGTTGCGGAGACGGTGGTCGAAGAAGCCTTTTTGCCAGCTAATGTTCAGTCGTTTGGTTTGATAACTTTTCCACATTTTGATTACGTTCTTAAACCTCGTATCGGGAGGGAAGATGATGAGGGCGTGAAGGTGGTCTGGCATGAGGAGGAAGAGTTTCAGGTACCAGCGCTCGGTGGTGTGATAGAATCTAGCGGAGTCGATGAGTTTTTGAGGGGTATCGCCGTGGCAAAGCGTGTTTTTCCCGCGGGGGAGGGAGCAGATGGTGATGAAGAAGATGGAGCTGTCAGTGATCCAGAGGGGGGTGTCGTGAGGGAGCCATTTGCGGGTGGGGAGCATTCTTGAAGACGCTTTTGGAGGGACGGAGAGAGTTGGAGGAGGTCGCCGGGGCGACCGGACGATCCGGAGGATCGTCCCTACCTGTCGTGGGAGTTCTACCGGATGCGGACGGAGCGTTTTTTGTCGAGTTTGAGGAGGTCGCCGGGGGAGAAACTGGGGGTGGCTTTTGGGTCGGTGATTTTTTTGCCGTTGAGTTGGATGGCGCCTTGTTGGATGAGGCGGCGAATGTCGGCGTTTGAGCGTTTTTGGTCGAAGGCGGTGGTGTAGGCGTGGGCGACGACGGCGATGATATCGGGGGCGTTGGGGAGTTCGATTTCGGGCCATTCGGCATCGCTGGCGCCGGAAGAGAAGCGGGCTTCGAAGTTGGCGCGGGCGGATGAGGCGTCCTTGGTGGAGTGGTATCGGGCGACGATTTTTTCGCCGAGGGTCTTTTTGGCATCCATAGGGTGGAGTGCGGGGTCGAGTGTTTCGCCCAGGAGGAGGAGGTAGTATCGGGTCATGAGTTGATCCGAGATGGACATGACTTTGCCGAACATGTCATCGGGGCTGTCGTTGACGCCGATATAGTTGTCGTATGATTTGGACATTTTTTTGAAGCCGTCGGTGCCTTCGAGGAGAGGCATGGTGAGAACGACTTGTTGGGGCATGTCCTGTGATTTCTGCATGTCGCGACCGACGAGGATATTGAAGAGTTGGTCGGTGCCGCCGAGTTCGACATCGGCCTTTACTTCGACGGAGTCCCAGCCCTGCATGATGGGGTATTGGATTTCGTGGAGGCGGACTTCCTGTTCGCTGGCGAGACGGTTTTTGAAGTCTTCGCGTTGGAGCATCTGCTGCATGGTGACGCGGGCGTTGAGGCGGAGGACGTCTTCGTATGCCATTTTGCGGAACCAGTCGCCGTTGGCGACGACCTCGGTTTGATCGCGGTCGAGAATTTTGAACGCTTGGTCGGTATAGGTTTCGGCATTGGCGAGGACTTCATCGCGTGTGAGCGGTGGTCTCGTGGCGGAGCGTCCGCTGGGGTCGCCGATGGTGGCGGTGAAGTCGCCGATGATGAGGACGGCCTGGTGGCCGAGTTCCTGGAACTGTCGCAACTTTTCGATGACGACGGTGTGGCCGAGGTGGATATCGGGGGCGGTGGGATCGACGCCGAGTTTGGCGCGGAGGGGGCGGCCCTCTTTGAGTTTCTCGAGGAGCTCTTTTTCCGAGATGATTTGAGCGGCGCCTTTGGAGAGGAGTTCGAGTTGTTCTTTGGGAGACTTCACGGAGAAATTAGCAATGAGGAATGAGGAATTACGAATTTGGGGTGGTGGAGAAGGATTGCCAATCCTTTGGGAGGCGCAATGGTTTTCCTTCGGGGAGTTGGACGAGGGCGAGTTGTTGGCGACAGGTGACGAGGAGGGATTTATCGCTGGGCCGGTGGACTTCGAAAGCACACCAGAAGCGCACTTTTTCGGTGGATTCGAGGTGTCCACGAATGTGGAGGGTATCGCCGAGGCGAGCGGGTTTTTTGTAATCGACTTCGGTGCGGAGGAGGACGGCGTATTGGTTTTGGGCGGCCATTTTGGTGAGGTTGAGGCCGAGTTGGGTGCCGAGTTTGGTCCTGGCGGTTTCGATGAAGCGCAGGTAGGCGAGGTTATGGACGACGGCGCCGGCGTCGGTGTCAAAGAACATGACCTCTTCTTCGGTCTGGATGGCGTTGTGGCGGGAGCCGGGCATGGGCTTTGATTGTAAGCGGGGGTGGGGCGGGCGGCAAGATCGTTGCAAAGGAGGGCCGACAAGCGGATAATGGAAGTGATGCGAGATGGAAAGTGGGCAGGAAGGGTGAGGCGAGGCCGGTCGGCGGGAAGGTTAGCTTGTTTCGTTTCGCGGGTTTGCGGTTGGGGATTGGGATTGGCGCTGGTGCTCGAACCGGCTGGGGCGGTGGACTATGAGGAACCTGATTTTGCCGAACGGTTGTTTAGTTTGGATGCAATCTCGTTGGAAGGGGACGCGCGAGAGCGTGTGATTATCTGGTTATTGGGGGTGGTGCCGGGCTTGGTGGAAGGAGACGCAAAGGAAATGGATCTGGCGGAGAAGGCGATGGCGATTGCCTTGCGGCTGGATAGTTTGCATCCGGAGGGGCGGGCGTTGAATGATGCCCTGATTGGGGAAGGGGAGATGCCGGAGCTCGAGATTTTCTCGCGTGAGGAAGCGGGGGTGGAGTTGTGGGAAATTGCGCGAGGGCTTCGGGAGTCGCCGGAGCCTGAGGATCGGGTGTTGGCTCCTTATTTGATGGATGTAGCGATGGGGCTGGCGGGGGAACAAGAGGCATGGCGTGAGGAGCTGGAAGAAGTGCTCGGCCAGGAGGGGATTTCGTTAGGTTGGGCAGGGGTGATGAAATTGGAGTCGGAACCGGAGCCTGAGCCGGAGGCTGATTCTGAGGAAGCAATGGTGGTGGCGGAGACGGAACCGGATGCTGTTGTGAACGGAGGCAACGACGGCGGGGAGGGGGACGTGGCGATGGTCGAGGAAGCGGATTCTGTTTTGCCACCTCCCAGTCCGGAAGTGACGGTATTGTCGCTGGATAAGGAAGTAGGGCCGGTGGCGTCGTTTCGGCTTTCGGAGGCCCAGGTGGGGGCCTTGCTTTATCCGAAGGACGACAATGTTTTGGACGACCCGAAATTTTGGATGCGGCCGGGGGTTTCGGTGGGGGAGTTGGCGGCGGAGGTGCAGGCGATGGTGGGTTTCAAGCCGGGCGGAGGCGGGCCCCGCAGGGTGTATGCAGATGCGGGGTTTGGTGAAGAGACGCGCCGTGCGATCATGAGCGCGCGCCAGCGATTTGAGGAGAAGCACGGCGAATTTCCGCCGGAGACACGGGTGGAGTTGACCTTAAGCGGAGAAGGCGACATGGAGGCGCAGGCCTTGCAGCGGACCTCTTTGGCAGCGCCGTTTTACGTTTTGGTGGATGCGATGGCATTGGGAGGAGGATTGGATGGGGGTATCGCGCTGGGCGGGTATTTGGATGGTGAGGGAAACTTGAGATCGACCTTGCGGGTGGGGGAAGTCTTGAAGGCGGTGGCCGAGGCGGGGGTGGCTTCGGTCGTGATGCCGGAGTCGGTGGAGGAGCTGATAAGGGATGTGGCGATTCGTGGTGACGTGGAGACCCTGATGCGGACCCAGGTGTTTGGTATCGATTCGATTGATGAAGCGGGACGATACATGATGCGTGAGCGGGAGGCTTCAGTAGATGAAGCGATTGGTTTGTATGGGGAAGTGCAGGCCTTGCTGGGTGGCAATTGGACGGTTGATGCACTGTTGCGGAATCCGGCGGTGCAGGAGCGGTTGGCTCGAGTGGTTTCGCTTTGTCCGGATCACCTTTCGGCGAAGGTTTTGTTGGCGTATGGACGTGGTCAATTGCCGGAGAAGTGTTCGTTGGCGGGGTCAATATTTGCAATTGAAGACGTGGCTTCGGCGCGGCTGGCTTCTTTTGAGGGATCGACGGATGATGAGCCGGCGGCGACGACAAGCACGACGGGGACGATATCGACGCTGGGCGGGCGTGATGAGATTTTTGACTTACGAAATCTGCGGCCGAAGTTGCATCCGGATACGGTGGCATATTCGGATGCGGTGGCGGATGTTTTGGAAGTGGGGGGGGCTTTGATGGAGTTTCGAAATCGGACCACCACGCAAGCGCAGCAGAAGGTGCGTGAGATGTCGGAGGCGGGTGGAAGGCTGGTTTCGGAGAGAGAAGGGTTGCTTGAGCGACTGAAATTGGCTAGCAATGGTTAGGAAAAATGAAACGGACTGACTCTCTTGATGTTCGACGACTGGTGACGCTATGGGTTGCGTTACTGGTTTTTTTTGCGATCGCGACCGGTGGCTCTGGAGCGGAATATCCTGAGCCGGATCTGAGCACGGAGTTTATTGAGGCGAGTGACTTGAGTTTGGCGGATGGCGTGCGGGATCAGTTATTGACGAGTTTGGCGGCTTTGGCGCGGAATTTTCATGATGACAAAGTGGTAACACCCCGCCTGCGAGCGCAAGCGATCGCCGTGGGATTGCAGATCAATCCGAGACACCGGGATTTATTGGGGGCGCATTTACAGTGGAAACGAGGAATTCCTCCCGACGAGTTGGAATTCAATGGTGACGCGATGGTGATATCCGAGCAGTTGTGGCAGATGGCGGATGGGTTAACGAAGACGGGTGAGGATGCAGACGCGAATTTGGCGGTGCATTTGATGGATATTTCAACGGCGTTGGACCGGGAGAACGAAGATGCGATGTTGGATTTTGAGTTGTATCGGCAAGATGGTCATGAATTGTCGTGGAGCGACGTGTTCTTGGTGGATGACGATGGGGGGGCGTCGACGGATTTGAACCCGGAAGGTGCGATCCGAATGCCTGCGGGGTCGGGGGACGCGAGTTTCAAGAAGAAGCAGAGCAAGATTCGGGGATTGCTGGTGGTGGATTTGGACGGGAAGGACGACGCGGGGAAGGCTTCTGAGATGAATGCGACGGCGAGTGCGGCGGCGACGGATGGTGAGGATTGGAATGGCAGGGTGCGGTTCAACCAGGATGTGGGAGACATGATGTCATCCGCTCTTGTGGAGGTTGGGAAGTTTCTGGAGTTAAGGCATGGTGGTTGGCCTCAGGATCATGCGGTGGAGATCAGTTTTGAGAACCATTACAATCCGAAGGATGGTCCTTCTGCGGCGGTGGCTTGTGCGTTGTTATTGGATTCTTTGGTGGACGGGTATGGGATCGACGAGCGTTTTGCGGTGACGGGTGACATGAACGCGGACGGAGCGGTGCAACCGATCGGCGGGGTGGATGCGAAGATTCGCGGAGCGACGAAGAAGGATTGTGAATTGATTGCGATCCCGATTCAGAACGTGCGGGATGTGGAGGATTTGGTATTGATGGAAGGGATTGAGCCGATTCATCGGATTCAGATTTTTTCGTTGGAGAGTTTTGAGGAGGCCCTTGGAATTGCGCGGAAGGATCGCAGGGCGGAAGTAGAGGAAGGTATTGTTTCGTTTGGTGAGATTCAGAACGTGCTATCGCGGTCGGACGGGGAGCGATTATTGACTCATCCCCAGGTAGTGGCGCGCTTGCGTGAAGTTGTTGAGAAGGTGCCGAATCATTTGTCTGCGAGGATTTTGTATGGGAAAGCAGTGGGGAGAGGGGCGAAGAAGTTGAGTATTCGGGGATCTTTGGATTACATCGATCGCTATATGGCTCCAGCCAATCGGGCTTTGAAGGGAAAGCGATTGGATGAGCGGACGGGATTGCAGGATGATGAATTTGCGGATGCGGCTTCGGCATTGAGTCGGTTGCGTCCGCGATTGGATGACCGTGCGCTGGATTATGTAGATGCCTTGGAGGATTATCTGCGACTGATTCGTAGTTTTGTGAACAATCGACCGACTTCTTCGAATGGGATGCGGCGATTGGTTGGTGAGATTTCGACGCAGGGGGATCAAGTGGATGGCGAGTACGACAAGCTGATGAATAATGCTTCGGTGATTGAGGAACTAGATCGTTGAAGTAGGGGGGCTGCGACTTGGGCGAGGGCTTGGGTTGAAAATGAATTCGCAGGCGGTGTGAGGCGCGTTAAGGTTCGGGGATCAGGAGAGTCAGGGTTTTGCGTATTGGTTATCTTTATTCCCGTTATCCGGTTTTTTCGCAGACCTTTTGCGATTCGGAGATGTTGGCGTTGGAGCGGCGTGAGGGTGTGGATTTGGTGGTGGGATCGATCAATCCGCCGCCGTCGGTGTTTCGTCATGAGCGGTTTCGAGAGTTGAAGGCGGAAGTGGTGTATGGGGCGCCGGCGCGGGTGATGAAGGCGCGGCTTGAGAAGGCGGAGGCGGACGGGGGCGAAGGGTGGGAAGCGTTGAGGGCGATGGCGTTGGATCATGAGGCGCGTTATGGGGAGTCCGTCAAGGCTTGGGTGAGGGCGCGGAATGCGATTTATTTTGCGCATGAGTTTCGCAAACGGGGTGTGGAGCATGTGCATGTGCACTTCACGAATCGGGCGACGCATACGGCATTATTTATGAAGGCGTATGCGGGATTGTCCTTCAGCATTACCGCGCATGCGCAGGATTTCATGGTGGATTTGGGAAGCGACGAGCTTCTTTGCGAGCTGTGTGAGGCGGCCGATTTTGTGGTGGCGGTGAGTGACTTCAGTGCCGGGATATTGCGGGACAAGTGTCGGGCATCGGCGGGGAAGGTTACGCGAGTATATAATGGTTTGGAGCCGGGTGATTTCTCGAAACGCGAGCATGTGGGAGGGATGGCGTCACCTTTTCGGATGGTGAGTGTGGGGCGATTGATTGAGTTTAAGGGCTTTCATCATTTGATTCGAGCGTGTGGGAAGCTTCGGGACCAAGGGGTGGAGTTGGAGTGTTTGATCATTGGGGAGGGTGAGTGGCGGGAGCGTTTGGAAGGCGTGGTTACGGAGTTGGGTTTGGCGGAAGTGGTGCATTTACCGGGAGTAAAGACGCAGGAGGAGATCAAGAGCGAGCTTGCGAGGAGTGACGTATTTGTTTTGCCCTGCATCGTGGATCGGAAAGGGGCATCGGATATTTTACCGACGGTGATTATGGAAGCGATGGCGGCGGGATTGCCAGTGGTATCGACGCGACTGGTGGGGGTGCCGGAGATGGTGGCGGACGGGGAGACAGGGTTGTTGGTGGATCCGGGGGATGAGATGGGGTTGGTAGAGGGGTTATGGCGTTTTGCCCGTGACGGGGAGGAGCGGAAGCGTTTTGGTGCCGCGGGTAAGGAGCGGGTGCAGGCGGTTTTTGATTTGGAGAAGACGTCGGGACAGTTGTTGGATTTGTTTAGGAAGAGAGGAGAGGACGGGTTGGGTATCAAGGAAGGGGCGAGGGGGTCTGAGGTTGAGGGAGCGGATCACGGGCAGGATGCCCGTGGCACGGCGATGGTGTTGTGTTTGGTGGAGGAATGGCCGGAGGACGAGTATGCGCTGTTGAATTCGGAGGTGGCCTGGCTGGTGAATGATCGGCGTTTTCGTGTGATGGCGACGGAGGTGGCAGAGCGGTTGAAGTGGTGGGAGGATCCGCATGTGGAGGCGGGATTGGAGGGGATTGAGTTTTTGCCGGACGAATTGGTTTTGGATGCCGAATGGGAGATGGTAGGCGAGGGTGAGGAGGCGGAGAGTGAAGACGCGCGAAGGGCATTGCACTTGGCGGCGGTGATGAGCAAGGAAGGAATTCGTCATGTGCATGCGTGTCGGGCGTCGATGGGGACGCTTGCCAAGTTGGCGGCGGAGCGGGCGGGGGTGACTTACTCAGTGGGGGTAGAGAGCGGGGTGAGTGAGGGAATGTTGAGAGACATTCGGGCCGGGGCTGAGCCGAAGGATTGGGGGCTGGATTTGACGCTGCCGCAGCGGCGTCGGCGGATTAAGATTGGTCCACTCAAATTTCGTTGGCCGCCGACGCGCTGGGAAGAACCGGATCGGGCGGCGCTTTATGAGGAATGGTATGGTCAGCTTGCGAGGACTTGCGCAGATTAGGGTGAGGAAATGAAAATTGCGGCGATCATTCCGTGCTACAATCACGAGCGGTATATTGCGGGTGCGATTGAGTCGGTATTGGCGCAGACGCGGCGGCCGGAGCGATTATTGGTGATTGACGACGGGTCGAGTGATGGATCGGTTGACGTGATCAAGGGGTTTGAAGGGGAGGAGGGGTTTTCGTGGCGTGGGCGCGAGAATCGGGGGGCGCATGCGACGATCAACGAATTGGTGGAATGGTCGGAGGCTGAGGGATGTGAGGCGGTGAGTATTTTGAATTCGGACGACGCCTATGAGAAGGGGCGGCTGGCGAGTTTGGTGAATGTATTGGAGATGCGGGAGGAGGTGCAGGTGGTGTGTAGTGGATTACAGATCATGGATGACGATGGGGAAGCGTTGGCAATGGATCATCCGCGGGCGAAGTGGTTTCGGGCAATTTGGTCGATGGAGGATATGGAGCCAAAGGACTTTTGCGTGTGGTTGGGGACGGGTAACTTTGTGGCGACGACGAGCAATGTCCTTGCACGGACAGCTTTTGCGCGGCGGTTTCCATTTCGTCCGTATCGGTTCAATCACGATTATTACTTTTTGGCGCAGGCGGTGATACGGGGCGGGTTGGAATTGGTTGAGGAGCCCCTGGTGCGGTATCGCGTGCATGAATCGAATACGATGAACGTGGCTCCGGCGCCGCTGTTAAAAGAGATGTTGCGGATGCATTTGGATTTGTATCGGGACTTGGCGGAGGAGTTGAGGGAAGATGTTGAATTGCGGGAGCGATTTGGTCGGTATGTGAAGGCGAGTGCGAGGAATATTTCCGCATTGCATGGAGGGATGCTGCAAGTGTTGTTGGGGCGTGGTCTCGAGAAGTGGTCGGAGGCGGAGCTTGAAGAGTTGGTGTCGTCCTTGAACGACGATTTGCCGGAATTGGCGGCGTATCCAAATAGAGAGTTTGTGAACTCTCATGATGGGATCTCGCCGGTGGTGGAAGGGGTGGGCTTGGCGGAGGCCAACGCGATGCTTAAAGCGGAGCGGGCGGCATTGAGGGAGGAGCTGGAGGCGACCCGGGAACTTGCGAAGCTCCGAAACGAGCTTTTGCGTTCGAAGAAGGTCGCTTGGAAGCGCCTTCTCGGAAAAGATGGCGATCTGTGTTCCGACCGAGGGAAAACGGCGCGGGATAAGGTGCGCACTTTACGAACGGCGATGCGAGGTTTGTGATTTTTTCGGAAGGTGGGAAGGGTTTAAGAGTTGGGGACGTCGGTTTTGGGCATGTGATCGCCTTTACTCATCGGGACCCGGTGTTGCCCTGACCGCCGCTTTGGTTATTCACGCTTTGAGCGCGGGCGTAATGATTCTTGCGGTTTCGGTGATATCATCGGCGGAGTGGGCGAGGGAGAGGAAGCCGGTTTCGTAGGGGGAAGGGGCGAAGTAGATTCCGTGATTAAGGCAGTGGGTGAAAAACTTTTTGAAGGCTTCTTGGTCGGCGTTCATGACGTCGTCGAGGTTAGTCACTTCGTGATTGGTGAAGAAGAGGCAAAACATGGAACCGATCCGATTGAAGCGGTAGGATTTGCCTGAAGCGGTGAGAGCCTCTCGCATCGCGGCCTCGAATTCGGCGCCGATTTCCTCCAGTCTTTCCCAGCCGCGGTTTTGTTCGAGGGTTTTGAGTTGGGTGATCCCGGCGGCCATGGCAAGGGGGTTTCCGGAGAGAGTGCCGGCCTGGTAGACGGGACCATCCGGGGCAAGATGATCCATGATGTCGGCTCGTCCACCGAAGGTGCCGACAGGGAGGCCGCCGCCGATGACTTTGCCAAGAGCGGTGAGGTCCGGGGTGATGCCAGTGAGTTCCTGGACACCGCCTTTGGCGACACGAAAACCGGTCATAACTTCGTCGAAGATCAAGAGGGCGCCGTGTTGGGTGGTGATGTCGCGGAGGAACTCGAGGTAGCCATCTTTGGGCATGATCAGACCGGCATTTGCCGGGATGGGTTCGAGAATGATAGCGGCGATGTTTTCGCCTTCGGCTTCGAAGATTTGTTGGACGCGCTCCGGATCGTTGAAGGGTAGGGTAATCGTCAGGTCGGCAAAAGCTTTCGGGACGCCGGCGGAGTCGGGTTCGCCGTGAGTGAGGGCACCGGAGCCGGCGGCGACGAGCAGGGAATCGACGTGGCCATGGTAGCAGCCTTCGAATTTGATGATCAGGTCTCGTTTGGTGAATCCCCGGGCGAGGCGGATGGCGGACATGGTGGCTTCGGTGCCGGAGTTGACCATGCGGACTTTTTCGACGGAGGGAACCCAATCGACGATGATACGTGCCATTTCGACTTCGAGGGGATTTGGGATGCCGAAGGACACTCCGTCTTTGGCGGTGTTGTGGATGACATCGAGGATGTTTTGGGGGGCGTGGCCGAGGATGGCGGGCCCCCAGGTGCCGATGTAGTCGATATAGTCATTGTCGTCGATATCCCAGATATGGGCTCCTTTGGCGCGTCTGATGAAGAAGGGTTCACCATCGACATTTCGGAAGGCGCGGACAGGGGAATTGACGCCTCCGGGGATGAGGTTTTTGGCGGTGGCGTAGAGTTTTTGGGAGAGGTCTTGTGACATGGTTCGAGTAAATGTTGCAGAAATTGCGGAATTGGCAGGAATTTCTTTGAATGAATAAGTGGCTGAGAGCGTCTTTAGAAATGGGGATTGCGGCGTGGTATGAATCTGGTAGGCTGATGATACGATGAGCAACAGGAGGATAGTTGGGACTGTTGTTCCGGGGCTTTTCTTTTGGTGCCTCTTGTTGAGTGGTGTGGGTGCGAGCAGTTTGAATCGTGAGGCTGGGGCTATTTATTTGGAGGATGTGATACCGCAGCCGATCATGTTGAAGGTACTGCGGCCGACGACGGTTTATTTGGACTTGGGAGCGCAGCGGAATGTGGGGACCTTGATTCCGGATCGGGAGGTGCAGTTGTTGGCGATGACGGATCGAGCTTTTCGAGTGAAGGGCCAGGCGCAGCATGATCAGGTGTCGGGCTGGGTGCGACCGGCGGATATCGGAGGCATGACGGATGAGTTCAAGGAGAATTTGAGGAAGCTGTATGAGCGGCAGGTTTTGGTGGAGGATTTGATTGCGAACAATCAGGTGGCGTTGGGAATGACGATTGGGGAGGTGGTGCGCTCGATGGGGGATCCGACGAAGAAGAGCACGACCTTGGACAAGGAGGGGCGGAAAGACACCTTTGAGTTTATCACCTACAAGAATGTGGCGGTGGGGAATGGCCGATTATCGGTGTTACCAGGCGGCGGACTGTATGAGGGATTTTCGTACGTGAAGGTGGAGGACACGAAAGTGACGATCAAGTTTGAGGACGAGATGGTGACAAGCATTGAGGAGACCGAGGGAGCGGCGGCGGGGGTTGCGCCGGCGGTGCGCGTGGTGCCGCGACCGATCTTTTTGTTTGGCGGTCACAAGCATCATCATCGTCCTCCCGGTGGGAAGCCGGGGAAGTAGGTGAGCGGCTGTTGCTTGGCCTGATGGTGGAATCAAGGCAGTGGTTTCGTTGTTCTCAGGTAGCCTACGAGATCGCGAACATCCTCTCGGCGCAAGGTATCCAGCAGTCCTGAGGGCATGAGCGAGAGGTCGGATACCTGGCGTTGAACGACTTGGGAAGTGTCGATGCGCTCCACCTGGCCCACTTGTCGAAAAGTGATCACTTGTGAATTCTCTTCGACAATATTGCCCGTGAGAGTGCGACCGTTGGCCAGACTGAGCGTGACGAGCCGGTAATCCGGGGACACATCTTCCGAGGGAAAAAGCACGTTGATCAGGAAGTAATCGAGGTCGGCTCGTCCCGATCCGGTCAGGTCCGGGCCGATCGGGCCCCCTTCGTCGTAGAGGCGGTGGCAGGAGGCGCAGATGCGGCGGTAGACATCTCGTCCTTCGACGGGATTGGCGTGTGCGAGATAGTCGTCGGAGAGTTTCTTCTTCCAGGACTCGATGAGCCTTGCGCGTTGGGCGGCGTCCTTGGCATCCAATCCGATGTGCTTGGCGAAGGCTTCCTTTTTGGATGAGACTATTGTGAGTTGTCGGGCAATGTATGCGGGGATGGATTCTTTTTGGACTTGGTCCGAGAGCACGGCATCGACGAGGGAATCCGCGAAATCCTGACGAGACGCGAGCGTTTCGAGGATTGCCGTGACGCGATCGGGATCGGCGGCGGCCGTGTTGCTGCTGTCGGCGAGAATGTTTAGAAGTCTTGGCGCCGAGTCGTCTGAAGGAAAGGCTGCTTCCGCGCGGATAGCGTCGGCCGCGAGAGCGGGGACCGCGATGAGATCGGGAATGTGTTTTCTGATTTTCTGTGATCGTGCGGCGATGAGCATGCGGAAATAGTCAAGGCGGTGGGCCTTGGGGGTGTTTTCATGCAGAACGCGGGCAAGCATTTCCGTTTCTGCGTTTGGGTCCCCGAAGCGTTGTGCCAGTTGGAAGGCTTGGCGCTGGGCGGCGGCATCTCTGGTGTTGCTCAGGCGCTTGTAGAGTTGGTTCCAACCTGCGGGCATTTCCCCGCGCGCGGGGAGGGCTTCCAGCAATCCGGTGAGGATGGACGTCAATGGTTCGGAGGGGAGATTGCCGGATGTGAGCGCCGTGATGGCGACGGGCAGCGCGTCCGCGGAGACGATTCGTTTTGCGATAGCCTGGCTTAGCCAGGGGTGTCCTGTTTCGAGTGCGACTTTCATGGCTCGGGCGGGATCGTCTTCCACGAGAGGTTCGAAGCCATACCAGCGCACGAGGGCAAAGTTTCGGTCTTGCTGGGGGATGGGGACACGGGCCAAGGATTCGGCCAGTGACCAACGATCTTTGACGGGGATGCGTTGGAGCAGGGCGGACATGCGGTATTGCACGCTGAGGGTCGATTCTTGCGCGGCGATGTTTTGAAACCATGCCACGACGTCGGGTGAGGGGGTTTCCTCGGTCAATGTTAGGGTGAGAAGGTGGATGCGGACGGCCTCTTCCGAGGTGCCGGTGTAGACATTGGGCACCCATTCCATTGGTGGGTGGTCGATGGCGTGAAGGGCTTGCACGGCGCTGACGGCATCGCGAACCGAGGCGCGTTTCGGTTTTGTGATCAGGTCGGCGACTTGCGGTGGTTTGAGGGATTCGCCCTTGGCAACTCTTTCGTGGAGGTTGCGGAGGGCGTGGCGGCGCCACCACACGTTTTCGTGGAAGAGCAAGGAGAGCAGTGATTTGGTGGATTGTTTCGACACATCGAAGGCACCGCGTTGGGGGCGGTCTCCATACCAGACCTCATAAAGTCTGCCGCTGCTGCGATGGATGCCGTCGCGGTCGTGGCATTCACCGAGGTCGGTCCATTCGGCGATCATGATTTCTCCGGACGGGCCTTGTTTGAGGTCGACGGCGCGGAACCAGGGGCTGCTGCTGCGGAGGAAATCTTCGCCGTGTCGGGCCGTCCAGGCTGAGCCGAGGCGTTCAAGGTGGTCTGTATTAATTCTTTGGCCGAGGACGTTGCTGAAGAAGGCTCGGCCGTGATATTCTTCGGGCCAGGCATTTGACTGGTAGATCACCAAGCCGCAGTGGGAGTGTCCTCCTCCCGCTTCATCGTTTCCGGTCACGTCTTTCCGGCCCGTTTGTCCTCCGGACCAGTGTCGATGGTCTGAGGTGGGTTGCATGAGATCGTAGCTGTGGGGATTGAGGGAGGCGGTGCCCTGACCCGGCCATCTTTGGAAGCGGGCGCCGGGCACGAGGTGCCAGAGGTGATCGATCACGCTTGTGTTGATGAATCCTTCGCCTTCCTCGTTCCAATCAAGACCCCATGGATTTACCGTCCCGTCCGCCCAAAGCTCAAAGCGTTTTTTGACGGGATGGTAGCGCCAGATGCCACAACTGAGGGCGACACGTTCTGCGTCCGGGGTGCCTGGCTTACCGACGAGGGATGGTTTTTTGATGCCGTGTCTTCCGTAGAGCCAGCCGTCGGGGCCCCAGGTCAGACCGTTGAAGAAATTGTGTTCTGCTTCGGTGGTCCAGCCGTCGAGGATCACCTCGGCTTGGCCGTCGGGGACATCGTTGCGATCCGCGTCGGGGATGAAGAGCAGTTCGGGGGCATCACAGACCCATACTCCGCCGAAGCCGATCTGGAATCCGCTCGTGTGATTGCCTTTATCCCAGAACACTTTGCGTGTCTCGAATTGTCCGTCGTTGTCGGTATCTTCGAAAATGAGGAGTCGATCTTTTCCGGCGCGTTTCCATTCGATGTAGGAATAGCTTTCGAGGACCCAGAGGCGCCCGCGGTCGTCGTATTCGATGGCGACGGGTTGGGCGACGTCTGGTTCACCGGCGAAGAGAGAAATGTGGAAGCCATCGGGCACGGTGATGGTCTCGAGTGAGGCTTTGGGTGACGGGGGTTGTTCGTCACCGGGCTGTGTGTCGACCACTCCTTCGGGGAGGTGAGCCGAGAGGGGAGCGGTGATGCTGGCCCAGGCGATCAAGAGGCCCGTGATGTGGACGGGCTTCATGATTTGGCCTCTACTGCATTCATGATGTCTTGAAGGTTTGCGAAGCATATCTTCACGGCGTGGCTGGGGTCGTAGTCCTCTGATCTCCAAATCTGGGAACTTACTTCGCAACAGACTTGGCCTTGGTATCCGCCATCGATAAAGTGTCTCAGCACCTCGGCATGAGGGATCGAGTCGGTTTCTCCGGGCAGACGGAATCGTGGTTTTCCGTTTTCCATGACGACGTCTTTGATCATGATGTAGCCGGTGTATGGCAGGGCTTCGGCCACGGTTTTGGCGATGGGCAGATTGCGAAAGGCGAAGTGACTTTGGTCGTAGACCAGTTTCAGATGTTCTTTTGCGTCGAGTTGTTCGATGAGCCAAGCACCTTGCTCGGGCAAGGACATTGCTTGATTGCGATGGGGTTTGATGGCGAGTGGGACACCGGCTTGTGAGGCGGTAGCCACCCAAGGGCCGAGAGTGTCGCGGAACAGGGACTTCTTATCTTCCCATTCCCCTCCTCCGAGCACGGACTGGATGATGGGGGGGTTCTTCGGCGCGAGATCGAGGGCGAGTTCGATGGTTTGCGTCACCCAGGCATCGTTCTCGGGTTGTTTCGACGCATCTGGATTTGGAAGGCCCATCAATGCGCAGGGAGTGAGATTGGAATCGATGAGCATTTGGCGAATCTCGGCCCGATCCGCTTGTGGAACCTGGTCAGGGGCTCCGTGGTAACCGGGCATGGCGACGAATTCGATCGAGTCGAAGCCGGCGGAGGATACGAGTTTAATCGCGTCTTGGAGGGAGTAGCCGGGGAGGCCGTAGGTGCCGAAGGCGAGGGAAGGTGCTTTTCCTACAGCTGCGATCGTGACGCCCTGCATCGAAGTGAAGAGGGATGCGGCGAGTGTCGAGTGCAGAAAGGATCTGCGGGTGATGCGTTTCATGGGAGGTTGAATTCGGATTCGAGTCGTTCGGTGAGTTGAGCGACGAGGGGGGCGAGGTCCGCTTGTTGGGCGATATTTCTTGTCTCGTTCGGATCGTTCTGGTGGTCGTAGAGTTCGAGGGCGGTGACCTCTCCGGTTTTATTGTCGCGCCATTGCACGATGCGATAGCGACTGGTGCGCATGGCGTATCCGTGGAAGCCGAGGAGGTGTCGATCGATCTCGCTGAGGGCGACGCGATCGCGTGTGGATGTGGGATCGGTCATCAACGCGACGAAGCTCTCGCCTTCGAGGTGCTTGGGGGCATTTAATCCGGCGAGTTCGCAAAGGCTGGGGTAGAGGTCGACCAATTCGGTCGGCACGGAGGTTCGGGCCGGTGGTATTCCGGGTGCGACGACGATGAAGGGGACACGGGTGGCGATTTCGAAATTGGTGACTTTGGCCCAGGCGCTGTGTTCTCCGAGGTGCCAGCCGTGATCGGACCAGAGGACGACGATGGTATTGTCGAGATCGATGGCTTTGAGCATCTTTCCGATTTGGGCGTCGATATAGCTTACGCAGGCGGCGTAGGCGTGAAGGAGCTCGACTTGAAGCGCTGGTTGCAGGAGTTCCTGAGGCGGGACGCCGAGGTAGCTTCTTAATTCGTATCCGTTCCAGGCCATCCAGTCCGCTTGGGACAGTTCGGCGGGGTCCTGGGGAATGACGGCCCCGTCGCGGACGGCGCTTTTGCGGCGGTGCCAAGAATTGAACCAGGCCAGAGAGGGTGCGTTGGCAGGGGGGTCTTGATTTTTGGCGAGCCAGCTTTCGTCGGGTTGGTAGAGATCATAGTATTTTTTGGGAGCGACGAACGGGAGATGAGGGCGGCGGTAGCCAATGGCGAGAAAGAGTGGCCGGGCGTCTCGCTCGCGATAGATGTGAAGTGCTTCCTTGGTCATTCGACCGGCGAAGAAGTGGTTGTCCGGCACATCGGGGTTTTGCAAGACCGGGCACTCCCAGCGATCGGCGATGATGGTAGGGCCGTTGGGATTCGCCTCGTCATGAATTTCGAGCATTTCTTTGTCGCGCCCGGGAAACGGGGGCTCGGACCAGTCCTCTGCGATTTGCCACGTATCGTGATCGATTTTTCCGAGGCTTCTGGTTTGGTAGCCGTGATCTTTGAACCATCGGGCCATGGAAACGGCATCGGGCTTGCTTGTGCGAAACTCTTCGAGGATTTTGGTGGAGTGGCCGTATTGACCGGTGGTGGCGGGGCGCAAGCCGGTCATGAGGGAGAGGCGCGAGGGCCCGCACTTTGCGTATTGGCAGTAGGCGTTCTCGAAGACGACTCCGTGTTTGGCGAGCCGATCGATATTTGGGGTTTTGATGTGGGGATTGCCGTAGCACCCGAGCATGGGTCGGAGGTCATCGATGGCGATCATGACCACGTCTGGGTGCCTGGCTCCGAGTGCAGTGGCGGACGAGACGACGAGGCAAAGGATGCAGAGTGCGAACTTCATGGCTTAATTCGTCAAGACTGGACCGGGGTGATTGATCGCGGTCGCGTTTTGGGCTGCGCCGGGTGGGGTGCCCCTGGGTTGGGGGTCGACTTTTTTGCCGTCGATGTAGACGCGATCGGGAGTGGGATCATCGGGGATGGAATCGCCGGTTTCGTCGATCCATTGATCGAGCAGGGCTTTGAGGGACTTTAGTTGCGCGGTGTATTCCGGATTTTCGGCGACATTGGTCAATTGGTCCGGGTCTTTGCCGACGTGGTAGAGTTCATCGACGGGGCGGGGGACGAGGAAAATATCGCGTTGGGTTGCGGGATCGAGTTTACCGGCGTCTTCCATGTCCCAAAGCTCCTCACCGGTCGGGTAGGATCGGTCTTGTTCCTGGGCGAGGCTTTGGAGATGGGGAAAGCTGTTGCGGATGTAGACCCAATCGCCGTGCCGGACCATGCGTTCGTGAGCGGAATTCACGTGCCAGTTGTGTTCGGCGAAGGCGACATTGCGGGTTATCGCCGAGGGATCATCGAGGACGGGTGCGAAGGTCATGCCTTGAATGGTTTTCGGTTTTTTCAGACCGGCGAGGTCGAGAATGGTTGCCGAGATGTCGATGGATGAAATGAGCGAATCGGTGGTGCCGGGTTTCACTTGGTCGGGGGCGTAGACGATGAACGGTGTTTTGATACCGCTGTCGTAGAGGCGAGTTTTGCTTCTGGGGAACGCGCGGCCATTGTCTGCCATGAAGATGAACCAGGTGTTGTCTTCGACTCCCTGGCGTTGGAGTTCTTCGCGGACCTTTCCGACGTAGGCGTCGATGCGACTGACTTCGTGGAAGTAGTCGGCCAGGTCCTGGCGCGTTTTGGGGCCATCGTAGAGGTAGGGGGGAACTTTGATTTCGTTTGGGTCGTAGACAGGATGTTTGTCATCGATCTGCCACTGGCGATGGGCGTCGCTGGAAGCGAACCAGAAAAAGAAGGGCTTGTCTTTTGGGCGCGAGGCGAGCAGTTCGACCCAGTCTTCCTGTTTGCCCGGGCCTTTGCCGAGGGACTCGACGGCGAATCCGAGTTCGGCGGCTTTTCCCTTGGGGCTCATGTGGTTTTTGCCGGAGATCACGGTGTGGTATCCGGCCTCGGCGAGGGTTTGGACGAAGGTTTTTTGGCCGGTTGGAAGGGTCGTGTGCAGTTCTGGGGCGCCGTGGTTGTGGGGGTATCTTCCGGTGATGATGGCGCAGCGTGAGGGGGAGCAGGAGCTGATGACGAGATAGGCGTTATTGAAGCGGAGGCCGTCTGTTGCGAGGGCGTCGATGTGGGGGGTTTTGGCGTGGTCGCAGCCGTAGGCGCCGAGGTCTTCGGGGGACACGTCATCGACGATGAGGAAGACGAAGTTTGGCGGGGCTGGGTTGTTTTTTGCGTAGGAGACGAGGGTGGTCGCGCTGATGAGGAGCGCGATGAGGGTGGGGAAGCGGGCGGGGGAAGCTATTTTCATGGAAACAATGGGGACCGAGAATGGAGAGCCTGCAACTAATTTTGCAAAATTTGCAGGAATTTTCCCAAAAGAGTTGCAAAGGCGATGATGGGGCGTCAAATTCGGAGTTATGTCGTCTCAAGATCAAGATACACCGCCTGTTCTCATTATTATTGGGGATGCCACGGAAACCGTTGATACCCTTTATCCTTATTACCGATTGATTGAGGGGGGGTATCGTCCGGTGGTGGCGGGGCCGGAGAAGCGGCGGTTTCAGATGGTGATGCACGAGGTGCGGCCGGGGTGGACGATCACGCGGGAGTGGGAGGGGTATCAGATTGAGGCGGAGGTCGCGTTTTCGGAGATCGATCCGAGCGATTACCTGGGGATCTTTTTTTCAGGGGGTCGCGCGCCGGAATACATTCGGGATGATCCGGCGTTGATCGCGATCACGCAGCATTTCTTTGACGAGAACAAGCCGATTGCGAGTGTTTGTCATGGGGTGGAAGTGCCGGCGCGGGCGGACCGAGTCCGCGGGCGTCGGATGGCGACCGTGCCGAAGTGTCAGTTTGATTTGGAAGTTTGCGGCGGGACCTTCGTGAACGAGCCCTGTGTTATGGATGGGAATCTTGTTAGTGGCCGAACTTTTCACGATCATGGTCATTACATGGGAGCGTGGATGGGACTATTGGATTCGGCGCGGGAGACTTGGAAGTCATGAGTGTCACGCTCAAGCAGATTGCGGATGCGTCGCAAGTTTCCGTGAGCACGGTGAGTCGTGCGTTGAGCGGCAACCCGAACATCAACCGAGAGACGGCCGAGCGGGTGAGGGTGGCGGCGGAGGAGCTTCGGTATCGTCCGCGGCGGGCCTCCTCTCTTGAGGGTGCGGAAGTGGGTTTGCTTTGTCTTGGCATAGGGCGATCGCTAACGTCGCTGCCGACGATTGCGGCGGCGATTGAGGGGGCGGAACTGGCGCTTGCTGCGGAGGGGGCGCGCACGGTTTTTGCGACCATTCCGGACTTGGAAGCGCCTCCCAAGAGTTTGCTGGCGCGATTGCCGGATGCGTTGGTGTTGGTGGGACCGCTCCAGGGAAATAGCATTGGCATGTCGGAAACGGCTCTGGTTGAGAGTCTCCGGGAGTTGCCGAGCGTGTGGATGGTGGGCCGGCCCGAGGGGGCGTGGGGGGATTTTGTCGGGACGAACGATTACGAGGTGGGGGCCCTTGCGGCGAAGAGTTTGCTGGATGCCGGGCACCGGGACCTTGCCTTCATCAATCCGAAACCGGATCACCATTTGTTTTGTCGTCGTGAGGATGGTTTTCGCGCGATGGCGCGGCGTGGTGGGGCGTCGTCGGTGCACAGTTTCTGTATGGCGCCCGAGGAAGGTTGGCCGTTGCCCCTGCAAGCGCCGCAGAACGTGGATGCCGTGCAGGCCCTCGTGGACGAGGCGATCGCCGCGGAGCCGCGGCCGACTGGATTGTTTGCCGCGGCGGACAGTGTCGCGGTACTTGTTTACCGGGCCTTGGCGCGTCGCGGGTATGCGGTGGGTGACCAATTCAGTTTGGTATCCGGGAATCATGATGCGGCGTTGATCGCGGGGTTGCATCCGGCGTTGGCGACATGCGACATTGACGCTTTTGCGATCGGTCAGCATGCCGTTCGTCAGCTGGCGCTTCGTGTGGAATCGTCGTCGAGTGAGTTGGAAGCGACGGAGACCTTGTTGAGACCTCGGATGGTATTGGGTGAATCGATTGCGGCGGTGTAGCTGAGGGTCCGTTTCGTGGGGGTTTTTCGGCATTGATTTCTTGGCTGCGGGACGTTGAGGATGATCGCGAAAGCCTGTAGGGTCCCTCTCATGTTCGATTGTCACTTGGCCGCGCTTCGTCGTCTTGCGTTTCCCCTGGGGTTGGTGCTGGCATTGGCCGTGAGCCCGGTTGTTCGCGGGGACGAGCCCGGGGATGCGGCGGTTTGGCCCGGATTCCTTGGCCCAGGTGGCTTGGCCGCGGCACGGGATGCAGATGGCGCCGCGCCCATTGAGTTCGGGGAAAACGACAAAAACGTGCTCTGGAAGGTGCCCTCGGGCGAAGGACACTCCTCACCCTGCATCTGGGGAGATCACATCTATCTCTCGTCCTCGGAAGAAGGCGGACGCGTGTTGGTCATGACGGCTTTCGATCGCAGCGACGGCAGTGTCTCCTGGCAGCGTCGCGTCGACGGTGAAGCCGAGGATGGGTACGTTCATCGCGCGGCTCGTCCGGC
>JBCDBW010000082.1:0-20929 GCA_039182965.1 Verrucomicrobiota bacterium | reverse complement strand
GGCGGCGCTCGAGGCGGAGCGGAGGGCGGAGAAGCCCCTGGACGGGTATTGGATGGCGCCGACCTTGCGGAGTTTGGGGGAGGTGCGGCCGCGTATGAAGGAGCAATTGAAGTCTCGTAAAAAGGGGGAGCCTGTCGAGGGCGAAAGGGCACGCTTGGCGCAGTTGGCGGATGAGCTACAACGTTTCAGTGCTTCGCTGGCGTCGCTGTTACCGGAGCTAGCGAATTGGGGAAGCGAAGATGCGACGAAGGATTTTTTGAAGAGACGGGTGGGTACGAAGGAGACCGTCTCAGTTTCGGCCCCGTTGGTGCCGACGGCGGTGCGGTCGACTCCTTCTCGAAAGGATCCGTCCTTTCAGCCGAGAGTGTTTCGTCCGGGCGGAGTGGTGGAAGCATTTCGCCCTGGTTCGGTGAAGGCTCGGATCGCGAGAGGGAAGCTAACCTTTAGTTGTCCGGCTTGCCTGGCGTCGATAGAGATTTCCGCGAATTATGCGGGAGAGGGGATTCGTTGTCCGCTTTGCTATTCAGCGGTGCGTGCTCCGGATCCGCGACGGCGGATCAAATCGCGCAATCTGGAGCAAGACGTCCAGACGTTGTTGAATCCGGGTCGATACGAGGTGGTGCCCATTGTCACTTCTCGATTTTCGATTCCTCGCCCTGCTTGGTCGCGGAAATTGCCAGTGGTGAACATTGCAGCGGTTTTACTCCTGAGTTTTCTGGGATTACCGGTAGTGACGATGAGTTTGAAGCCGTGGGTTCAGATGAAGCAGCCTCAGCGTTTCCAGAAAGTGGTGGAAGAGGCGACGACGCCGTTGATAAATCCGATATCTCTGCGGGAGCGGGCGGAGAGCGTCGTTCGTGAATTCTTGGCGGCACCGGATCTTAGTGGAAAGGCATTATATGTGCGGGCGGGGGATCGAGTGCTACCGATGATGAAGGATTACTATGACGCGTGTCCGGAAGAAGTTTCTGCCGAGTTTTTGACGATTACCGCGGGAACGCCGGGGTATCATATTTCGAGCGCCTATCATCATATGGCGACCGATGTGGCGGTGCAGTTCAAGGATTTTGGGGAAGTCGTTTACCGGGTGGAACACTTGCCGGAGGGAAATTTAATCGAGTGGGAATCGTCGGTAGGATACAACCCTGTGGCCTTTGCGCGGGCATTGGAGGCAGGGATGAAGCTGGATCGTCCGCAGACCTTCCGGGTGTTGGCGGTAGCGGACGATTACTTCAACTATAAATTTAAAGATTCTGCGAAGTATCTCTGCGTACGACTGATTGATCCCAAGAACGATGAGACAACGGCCTATGGGTATGTGGATCGTAGCACTCTGGATGCCCGAGAGATTGAATTTCTGTTGAGTCAAACCCGTGGTCGTGGACCGCGGCCGATCATGCTGGAATTGAGGTTTGATGATCGTACGGGAGAGACACGGCAGGTGGAGATCACACGTTTGGTTCAGCGGAGCTGGCGTTCGAATGGGGACGAGTTGGTGGAGCCGGCAAAGGTGGTGGCCGCGGCGGAGGTTTTGGAGTTGGCGGTTCGGTAGGGCCGACACGGTTGCGGTTGTACCGGCGGGGGTTGGGGAGCGAGTTTAGGAGGCGGAGTTGGTCATTGGGACGAAGCGCACGGGGATGGTTTTGGTTTGTGAAAGTGTGCCGGCTGATTTCTCCAGGAGGACGAGTGTTTGTTTCGAGCGATCGCCGACGGGGATCATCATTTTTCCGTTGTCGGCCAGTTGATCCCGGAGTGGTTGCGGAATGGTTTCCGGGGCGCAGGTGACAATAATCGCGTCGAAGGGGGCGGCGTCGGGCAAGCCTTTATGGCCGTCGGACTGGTGCAACCGAATTCCGTGATAGCCGAGTTGGGCGAGTTTTTCGGCGGCATTGTTGGCGAGGTCGGGGATGATTTCGATGGAGTGGATTTGCGAGGTAATTTGGGCGAGGACGGCGGTTTGGTAGCCGGAACCGGTGCCGACTTCGAGAACCCGGGAATCGGGGGTGAGTTCGAGGAGCTCGGTCATGCGGGCAACGATGAAGGGTTGGGAGATCGTTTGCTTGTGATCGATGGGCAGGGCGGCGTCGGCGTAGGCTTGGGATTGATAGATTGGGGGGACGAACTCGTGCCTGGGCACCGAAGCCATGGCTTTCAGAACCGTCGGGGATTTGATGGAGTAAGGGGGTGCTGCGAGTGTTTCGAGCATTTTTTGGTGTTGAGGGGTGAAGGGGTGGGTTGGGACGGGCGGGATCACAGGAGAAAATAGACTACTCTCCCTATGGGGTGCAACGGCGGGGTTGCCAGAGGGAGCGGGTTGTCGTAAATAGCAGGGTATGAAGACACAAACCCTCTTTATCGTTTTCGTATTTTTGCTGTGTTCTCCTGCCTCGGCGAGTGTCCGAGTGCCGAGTTTTTTCAGTGATCACATGGTTTTGCAAAGCGGTCAGAAAGTGCCGGTTTGGGGGTGGGCGGAGCCGGGGGAAGCGGTCTTGGTTTCGATTGCGGGGCAGACCAAGAAGGCGAAGGCCAACAAAAAAGGGAGTTGGAAAGTGACCCTGGATGCTTTGGAGAGTTCGGCGGTGCCGACGGTTATGCGGGTAGAGGGCAAGGACCGGACCATCACCGTAAGGGATGTGTTAGTGGGCGAAGTTTGGATTTGTTCCGGACAATCGAACATGCAATGGCGGGTGTCTCAGTCGATGGATGCGGAAGAAGAGATTGCCGCTGCAGAGCATCCAGGGATTCGTATGTTTCTGACGGAGCTGCAGACCGCGGCGGAGCCTCAGCAGGACACCGTTGGTCACTGGGCGGTCTGTCACCCGGAATCGGTGGGTGAGTTTTCGGCGGTGGGTTATTATTTCGGGCGCAAGTTGCACGAGGAATTGGGGGTGCCGGTTGGCATGATACGGACCGCGTGGGGCGGGACGCGATCGGAAGCTTGGACCAGCAAGGAAGCGATTGAGGCGGACGAAGCGGCGGTGCCGATGATGGCGGCCTGGAAGGAGGTACGAGAGTCTTGGGACATGGAGATCGCCCAGGAGAAATACGAAGTGGACTTGGCGAATTGGGAAGAGCAAATGGCGAGGGTGAAGGCGATGAATGCGGAGCTTCCGGCGGGTGAAGAGAAGCGTCGTTTCCCGCGGCGGCCGGAGGTTCCCGTGGAGCCGGCGACGAATCGGCATCATCCTTCGGCGATATACAATGCGATGATTGCGCCTTTTGGGGGGTATGGCATGAGCGGGGCGATCTGGTATCAGGGAGAGTCGAATCGCCAGCGGGCGGAGCAGTATCGGAGCATTTTTCCGACCATGATTGCCAATTGGCGGGAGCTATGGGGGGACGATTTTTCGTTTTATTTTGTGCAGCTAGCAAATTTTCTGGAGCCGGCGACCGAGCCGGGGACACCGAGTGCTTGGGCGGAGTTGCAGGAAGCGCAATTGATGACCTTGAGTGCGTTGGAGGAAGTGGGGATGGCGGTGGCGAATGACATTGGGGCGGCTGACGACATTCATCCGACGAACAAGCAGGAAGTGGGTCGGCGTTTGGCGCTTTGGGCCTTGGCAAACGATTACGGGCGTGATGATTTGGTGCACAGCGGGCCGTTGTTCAAGAAGATGCGGGCAAAGAAGGGGCGAGCGATCATTACCTTTGATCATGTGGGGGGTGGCTTGGCGATTCGGGATGGGGGTGAAAAGCTGGCGCGTTTTGAGATTGCCGGGGCGGATCGCGAGTGGCATTGGGCGGATGCGAAGATCCGGGGCAAGCGCGTGATCGTTTCGAGTCCGGAGGTGCCAGAACCGGTTGCGGTGCGATATGCGTGGGCGAGCAATCCGGACGGGGCAAATTTGGTGAATGAGGAGGGATTACCGGCTTCGTTGTTTCGCACGGACGACTGGGAGGGAATGACAGACGGCGTGCAAGATCCGTTTTCGCCGGAGGCGATGAGGCGAGAGTAGTCCCGCGGTTTTCCGCGGGCCAGGAGAGGGGCACTAGAATTGTTGCGTCTTCAGGAGGACGAGGGTGCAGGCGTCTTCGTGAGGGATGTTGTGTTCTTCGAGAGCGTTGGCGAGTTTGGGGGATTCGGTGCCGGGGTTGAAGATGACGCGACCGGGCTTCAGAGCGACGATCTCGTCGATGAGGACGGAGGATCGAGTGGGGTTGAGGTAAAGGCTCAGGGTGTCGATGGGTTCTGAGAGATGAGCGAGGGAAGGAGCGACAGGAGTGCCATCCACTTCACTGAGAGCAGGATGAACTGGGATAACGGTATGGCCGTGCTGTTTGAGGAGCCGGACGGCTTTGTAGGAATAGCGATCGAGCTTGTCGCTGGCGCCCAGGACCGCGACTCTTTGCGGGTATTTGGTCATGACTTTCCGTCGATTCGCTTTCCCATGCTAATGGTGGCGTCGATCGAAAAGCCAAGCGTTTTGTAGAACTCGATCGCCTGCTGATTATGAATCCTAATTTGGAGATTAATTTTTGGGCAGCCTTGCGCCCGGAGAGACTCTTCCGCAGCCTTCATGAGAGTGCGTGCGATGCCCTGATTCCGATGCGCCGGGGCAACCGCGAGGTAATTAATCCAGCCACGATGGCCTTCATATCCGGCCATCACGGAACCGACGAGAGTCTCATCTTTGATCGCGACGAGGAAGTCGTCTGCGCTGTGGTCGATTTTGGTATCGATATCGGATTTTGGATCGTTGAGTCGAAAGACGAGATCGCATTCGCGCCACAGACTGATGACGTTTTGCGTGTCATCTTGGTGGAAGCGGCGAATAACCATTGTGAAGTCGGTGATTTAGGCGCGGAGGTTCGCGAGGAAGGTAGGATCGGAGTGGGCAATATCCTCGGCGCGGGTATCGGAGAGGACTTTCCCGTAGCGGACGAGGTCGTGTGAGAGCATGGTGAGGCGATTTTTGATACGATCTTCGATAATATCACCTTCGGGTTCGACCTCGGTTTTCTCGATTGCGGCGACGCCGTAGGGGAGGCTCCAACCGTAGCATTGGCGCACGGCGGTGCGCAGGGCGTCCATCGCGGTGAGACCTTTTTCGTGGCTCGCACAGACGTATCCGAAGAGTTTCCCGGTGAACTCGGTCCAGAAGTAGTCGAGGAAATTTTTGATACCGGCGGAGGGACCACCGTGGTAATCGGGGGTACCGAGGAGGAAGGCATGGGCGTCGTTGACGGGACCGACGAGTTGTTTGTAGCCTTCGGTATCGCGACCGTATTGGGGATTGAACATGGGGAGATCGAATTCGCGAAGATCGATGTAAGTGACGTGGGCGCCGAGCGACTGGGCGTGCGCTTCGACGAAGCGGCACATCGCGGCGGTGGTGGATTTCGCGTGGAGAGAGCTTTGGACGATGAGGAGATTTACAGATGAGTCTGTCATGGCCTTAAGGTTGGCGCGGGAGGGGGTAGATGACAAGGCAATGTATTGTTCAAAGGGTGGGGGTGGTGTTGAGACGGCTGGTTGAAGTCGGAGGACAGAGTGAGGCCAGGGTAGAACTTGCGAGAGCAGGGGAGGCGTTGCGGTTGCTCGCACACACGGTTGGTGTGTAAAAGGTTGCGGGGCTGGGGGAAGGGGGTGAAGATTCCGATTTGCGGAAAATGCAGATATTGAAAACGATAGCGGAGGTGCGTGGAGAGCTGCCGGGGAGGGAGCGTGTGGTATTAGTGCCGACGATGGGGGCGCTGCATGCGGGGCATGTTGCGTTGCTGGAGGAGGCTCGCAGGTGGGCGGGTGATGGAGGGACGGTGGTGGCGAGTATCTTTGTGAATCCGACGCAGTTTGGCCCGAGGGAAGACTTGAAGGATTATCCGCGGGATCTGGATGGGGACATTTCGGCATGCAAGAATGCAGGGGTGGATGTGATCTTTGCGCCTGAGGATGGCGAAATGTATGCCACTGATGCTTCGGTGACCGTGACAGAAGAAGCGCTGTCGATGCATTTGTGCGGACGATCGCGACCGGGCCATTTTGCGGGGGTGGCGACGGTCGTCTTGAAGTTGATCAACATTGTTCGCCCCATGGCGGCGGTATTTGGGAAGAAGGATTACCAGCAATGGGCCATCGTCCGGCGATTGATGCGTGATTTGAACTTAGAAGTGGAGATTATTGGTGTTGAGACCGTCCGAGAAGGGGATGGTTTGGCGATGAGTTCCCGCAATGCATATTTGGGTGAAGAAGAGCGAGCGCAAGCGCCGGTGATGCGAGCGGCTTTATTGTCGGCGGTGGTCGCGATGGAAGGAGGTGAGCGTGATGCGAACGAATTGGAGCGTTTGGTTCGAGACCGACTTGCGAAGGATGCGCCCCTGGGCCGGATAGACTATGTGAATGTGGTGGGAAGGGACGACATGCAGCTGTTGGCTCACGTCGATGGAGAGGCTGTTCTGGCAATATCGGTTTACTTTGGGAAGAGCCGGTTGATTGACAACATCGAGTTGGGGGGTGGCTGATGAAGACCTATGATTTTATCGTTGTAGGGAGTGGTATTGCGGGCTTGAGCTTTGCGTTGAGAGCGGCGGCGCATGGAACCGTGGCTATGGTGACCAAACGTGAGGTGAGGGATTCGAATACGGCGTGGTCACAAGGGGGAGTGGCCTGTGTGATGAGTGATGAGGATTCTTTTGATGTGCACGTTGCGGACACGTTGGATGCGGGTGCGGGTCTCTGTAAGGAGAGCGTTGTGCGGACGGTGATTGAGGAGGGGCCGGCGCGTATAAAGGACTTAATCAGTCGGGGGGTAAAGTTTGACACGAGGGATCGTGGAGACGGCAACTTGGAATTTGATCTGGGGCGCGAGGGTGGTCATTCGAAGCGTCGGGTGCTGCATCACAAAGACGCGACGGGGGCGGAGATCGAGGAGCATCTGGTGGGAGCGGCGGAAGCGTCGCCGAACATTGAGATTCTTGAGCATCATTACGCGGTAAACTTGATTACGACCGGGAAACTGGGATTGGCAGCTGAGGATCGGTGTATTGGGTTGTATGTCTTGAATCAGGAGACGGGTGAGGTGTTGACGATGCGATCGGATCGGGTGGTTTTGGCGACGGGAGGCTGTGGGAAGGTTTATCTTTACACGACGAATCCAGATGTGGCGACGGGAGACGGAGTGGCGATGGCTTGGCGGGCGGGAGCGGTGATCTCGAACATGGAGTTCATTCAGTTTCATCCGACTTGTTTGTATCAGCCGGAGGCAAAGTCGTTTTTGATATCGGAAGCGGTGCGTGGTGAGGGGGGTATACTCATTGATGCCAAGGGAAGAGAGTTCATGGATGAGTATGACCGGCGGAAGAGTTTGGCGCCGCGAGATATTGTGGCACGAGCGATTGATCGGGAGTTGAAGAAGACGGGGGCAAAGTGTGTGTTTTTGGATATCACGCACAAGGATAGCGATTTTGTGAAGGAACGCTTCCCGACGATTTATCAGACATGTTTGCGTTATGGATTGGATATCACGGAAGATCCGATTCCGGTGGTTCCAGCGGCGCATTACATGTGTGGCGGGATTCAGACTGATGTGAATGGGGCGACCAGTTTGCGGGGTTTGTATGCGATTGGGGAAGTGGGATGCACGGGTTTGCATGGGGCCAATCGGCTGGCGAGTAATTCACTGTTGGAAGGGGCGGTCGTGGGATATCGGGCGAGTGAAAACATTACAAAAACGCTGCCATTGAACGGTGGAAGCGGGCCGCAACGGTTTAACATTCCTGATTGGACGAGTGGGGATGCGCAGGACATGGATGAGTTGGTGGTGATCTATCACAACTGGGATGAGATCCGGCGGCTGATGTGGGATTACGTGAGTATTGTGCGAACGTCGAAGCGGCTTCAGCGGGCGGCGACGCGTTTGCATAATTTGCAGCGCGAGATACGTGAGTTTTATTGGAAGTACAAGATTACTTCGGATGTCCTGGAATTGCGGAACCTTGTGGACACGGCGTCTTTGATTGTGGATTCGGCGGCGCGGCGGCATGAGAGCCGCGGACTGCATTATACTTTGGATTTTCCGGAGCAGGATGTGATGGAGGCGGTGGATACGGAGGTGCGGCGGTATTGAGGGAGGGGAGGTAGGAGCGGTGGGAGGTGCTAGGGGTGAGGTCTTTTTGAATAGTGAACAGGGAATGATGAATGGTGAAGTTCTGAAGGGGGAGGGAGTTCCATTCTTGGTGCAGAAGGACGCTTTGATAGATCGAGCTGGAAAGAATGGTTCGTGAACAGATTCGCAATGCGCTGATCACGGCGTGTTTTGTTGCCGTCGGATTGCCTGTTTTAGTGTGTGTTGGGCTAGTGACATATTGTGCGATTGCAGATAATTATTTGGAGGTAGAGGAGCGGTGTGAGTGGTTTATGACAATGCCACTCAATCTACTTGCCATATTTCTTTGGGTATTTGGATTTTCAGTTCCGGTGGGAGTGGTCGTTGGGGTAGGGAGATTTTTTTGGATGAGAGTTCGAGTGGATCGTGAGAAATAGGTAGGGAGTTAGGGTCGGGCGGGCGTGCTGAGGTTCATTTGAATGATGAAGTTCTGAGGGGTGCAGGGCGAGGTTGGAGCGGGTAGTGGTTGCGTTTTTTTTGGGGCCTCAGGTAGCTTGAATCAGGAGGCAAATGAAGTTTGGGCAGTTTTTTCTGGTTACTTTGGCGATAGCCTATTCTGCAACGTCTGCTGAAACTTTTGTTGACCGGGAGATTGGGGTTTCACTTACGACTCCGGAGGGGTGGGTGGAAGATGATGCTTCGCTTTATGGGATGCTGTTGACGGAGGGTTCCGATGATGCGCGGTGTAAGGTTCGAATACATTTGGCCGACAAGAGTGCCGGGAGTCCCGAGGAGGCAATGGAGGCGACTTTCGCAATGTTAAGAATAGAGGCGGATGCCGCCGCGTCACTTTTGTATTCGGAACGAGTTGAGACAGAGTCTGGGATTAAAGGATTAAAGGCGGCACAAGGAGACTGCGAATACAGCAAAGTTCCGGGGGCCGTGCACAACTATTCTCCTTCTCCCAGCGGGCGAATATTTTGCGTGTGTGCCTCCGTATTATATGACGAGAAGACGGAGCAATCCTATGAAGCCGCTGTTTTGAAAGGATTGCGGTATCTCGTCGAACAAGATCAAGACGATGAGAGCTAACTATAGGCGCTTTGGAAGTTGGCAATTGGTAGCGGCGCTCGTTCTAGGTATGTTCTTAGTTGATGGGCGAGTTGATGCGGAACTGGGGCTGATTACGTCGGAGTATCGAGCGCCGACTGGATTCACTAAGAGTGCGAGAATTCAAGTAGCAGGCGCATCTGAGGGAGATGGCACCGCGGTGCAGTTCAGCTTGGTTTTTCGCGATCCAGCTGACGTGATGACATTTGATTCGTTTGATGCGATGATTCAAGCCATTGAAGGGATTGGAACAGACTGCTTATTTATTTACACGAGGGGGGCAGATCGAGACACCTCGTTGACTGCCGTTCAGGTTGAAACACTCCGTGAGGTTTCTCGGCTAAATGGGTCAAGGTTTGTGGCAACTGGACTAGCAGATGGGGTGCACCGGGGCAGTCTGATCGATGAATTGCTCGCTTATGGGCAGGTGGTGTATGTCTCTGGCTACGATTTCGAATCCGATTCCGTTAGTGAGATTGAAATTCTTCGCGGAGCACACGTTACGACTGCGACGGCCGAGTTTTTGGGGCGGCGGATGAAGGAATTCGTGGAAAAGGATTCGAGCGTTGAGGGTTTTTTATTGGGAATGAATTGGGAAGGCGAAGGAAGGATGGACTTAGTGAGCGGGACGGGGAAGACAATCTTTTTTGTTAAGGATGGGTATATCGGACCCTCCGGTGATCGGGTCAGTATTGCGGTGGTGAAAGCGGCATTTGGTGAGACGGAGGAAGATTGACGAGCGGTGTTTTGCTCAGGTTATGAGATTCCATGGGGTGTACAAACGCGTGGATGTTTAGGGGAAAGAGCGGTGGGAGGTGTTAGGGGGTGGGGGCGTGGTGAGGTTTTCCTTCAGTGAACAGAGAACAAGGAATGACGAATGAGGACATTCTGAGGGGGAGGGAGGCAGCGTAGTCGGGCCATTCTTCGCCAAAGCTACGAAGGTCACGGGCTACGAAGGCCACAGTGCCAGTGCCACTAGAACCCGTGGAGAAGGCGGGGTTACTCTTCTTCGTAATCTTCGAAGGAAGTGGGGGTATTTTGAAAGTCGGGGAGATGGAGGATTCTGAGGAGTTCGGCAGTGGCGGGTGCGGAGAAGGGAACGCTGGGGACGCCGGGGGTTTCGGAGAGTTCGCCCAGGTGTTCGAGGCCGCGGGTCATGAGGCATTCCTGCCAGGGGTCGATGTATTTTTCTTTGATTTCGATGAGGGCATCGTCGTCGTCTTGATGGATGCGATACCAGGCTTCAATGAACGGGCCCATGAGCCAGGAAGAGATTTGGTGTTCTCCTTCCGAGCCGGGTTCGGAGAGGCGAAGGCCTTCGGGGGTGAGGAGGCGGTCTTCGAGAGCTTGGACGATGAGGCTGGCGCGGGCTTCATCGAGTATGGAGAAGGGGAGTCCGCCAATGGCGAGGACTTGGCGGGCTTTGAGGATGAGATTGTTTTCGTTTTCGTGACCGATGGAGTCGAAGAGGTAGCCGCGTTCTTCGCACCAGAAGTTTCGTGAGAAGGCGTGGAGGGCGTTTTGGTGCGGCAGGTTCCACTTGGGTTCTTGGTGAGCGGCAATGGCAAGAGCATTGACCCAGAGCGCCTGAGTGGCGACGTTTAAGACTGCAGGTGGGTTATTGTATTGGGTGGTGAGAGAGGGCGCGGAGCAGAGGAGGCCTTCATCGGTGACGGCCATACCTTGGGTGGAACCGTTCATGAAATTCGTGAGCGATTTTTCGATAAGTTTTTGGAGGCGATCGGGCAGATTGGAATCGGTGGCGTGGTTCTGGTTGGTGCACGCGCGGAGGTATTCGTATGCGGCGATGATGAACCAGAGTGTCGGGTCCGGGGAATCGAACTCCATGATTTGGCGATCGAGGTGTTCGCCGTAGTCGGTGGGGAGGAGGCCGTCGGAGAAATCGGCGAGGGCGCCTTCGAGGACATTTTCTGCGAGTTGGAAGCGACCAGGGCTGAGGCAGATGCCGCGCATCGCGATGAGGCTCTCGGCGGTGGCCCGGGTGCTGTGTGGGTAGCCGGGCATGATGTGGATAGTCTGGTCGCTTTTCCGGGTTACGATGTAGGCGTCGGTAGTGCGTTCGACTTGGCTGCGGAACATGCTGCGCCTCATGGTTTCGGCATTGCGGAGGCGTTTGGCGGTGGTTTGGGGTTCGCTGAGGGCGATATTGTGGCTTTTGAGCGCGAAATCTGGGGCGACGATGAACGAGGCGCGCGAGGAGCCGAGTTCCCAGGTAAAGGTTCCGGGTGAAGCCAAATCTTCCGTGGTGGTGCTGAAGGTGGAGCGGAAGTCTTCATCATATCCGAAGGCGGGGTGCCACCTTGGATCGGGTTGAAAGTCGCCTTCGGTAATCATGGCGATGCCGGGGACATCGTCGTAGGGGCGCATGAGGTGGTTGCGTTGGAACGTTTCGACGTCGAAGTTGAAGCGTTGATTTTTCTTTTGGACTTGTCCTATGCGGCGGGCGGAAATGAGGGGGCGGACTTGGAGTTTGATGTCCGGGGCGGGTTCAGCGAGGCGCCATGAGAAGACGAAGACGGGCATTCCGCGACGGATGAAGAGTTCTTGTTCGATTTCTTGATTTTGATTTACGGCGAAAGACCAGGTGGGCCAGGGTTTTGATTTGAAGGATTGGATGGCGTCGATGGAATTGGGTCGGATGATTCCGGAGCCGAAGGCGTGGCTGCTTAGGGGGAACTTGCCGAGAGGGGTGATGACGTGAATTTCCAGTGTATTGATGAGCACGTAGCGATCGTAGGGAGGGCGGCGGGCGGCGACGACGAGACCTTGAGAGCGATGGTGAAGGATACCCGAAACGGTGGTGCTGGCATAACCGCCGAGGCCATCGGTTTCGAGCCATGAGGCGTGAGGATCGAGCGGAGCGCTCGAAGCGCCGGAGAGGGCATCGGGCAATCGGGTGGCGGGGGCGTATCGTTTTTTGTCTTTAGTAATCAACGATGCCATGGACAGGGAGATCGGACGGAAGTTTTTCGCGCCCGTTGAGGAAGGCGAGTTCGATGAGGAACGAGGCGGCGATGAGATTTCCACCGAGGTTTTCGATTAGTGCGACGGCTGCTGCAGCGGTTCCGCCCGTGGCGAGGAGGTCATCGATGAGGAGGACGTCTTCGCCGTGGGCGATGGCGTCGGTATGGATTTCGATTTCGGCTTCGCCGTATTCGAGAGCGTATTTCGTACTGTTGGTTTGGTATGGGAGCTTGCCTGCTTTGCGAAGGGGGACGAAGCCGGCGTGTAGGCGTTCGGCGACGGCGGCACCGAAGATAAATCCTCGAGCGTCGATACCGACCACCTTATCGACGTGATGGGCACCGGCTGTGTCGGCGAGGAGGGTGATGGACAACTTCAGGAGGTCTGGGTCGGTCAGGATGGGTGTGATGTCCTTAAAGACTATGCCGGGCTTGGGAAAATCGTGGATGTCCCGGATGGCGTCGCGGATGGGTTGAGGTGCATTCATGATTGCTCAAGGGAGGTATAGCGGGTAGGGGCTCAAATGAAAACAGTGAATATTGAATCGGGAGCACGACGTAGAGGTGAAGGGGGTGGGGATGGTTGCAAAAAAGTGGTCACGACGCTAGTTTGGGAGCCGCCGGGGCGTTTAGAGGAGTGATGGAAGGGCGGGCTTAGTTATGGACCGGTTGTTTTTGATAATATCGACGATTTGTTTCCTCGGGGGGTTTTTGTATGTGGTGGCGGGAATTCGCTCGGGGTCGTATCGGCCATCGCGGGTGAATCTGGGGGTCATGGCCGTGGGTTTTGCCTTTCAGTGTGTTTTTTTGTGGCAGCTGGGAGAGCTGCGGGGGCGGTGTCCGATCACGAATGGGTTTGATCTCTTGATTTTTGTCAGTTGGTCGATCGTGTTGTTTTATTTTTTATTAGGGCCTCCGTTTCGGGTGTCTTTATTGGGCGTTTTTACAGCGCCGATGGTTTTTCTGTTTCAGTTAGTGGCGCTCTTGATTTCCGGGGGAAAGATGGGTGAGGCAACGGCTGCGGAGCGAAGTCGGATTGATCCGTGGTTGGAGACGCATGCGGCGTTATCGTTAATGGGTTATGGGGCCTTTGCTTTGGCGTGTGTGGCGGGGGTGATGTATCTGATGCAGGACCGACAATTAAAGCAGCAGAGGTTGAACCATTTGTTTTACAATTTGCCGCCGATCACTGATTTGGGGCGAACTGTCTTTCGGCTATTGGTGATAGGGTTTGTTTTATTGACGATCGGGATTGGGTCCGCGTTTATGATGAAGGATCGCCCGGATGTCTTGCACCTTGCTCCGACGGTGGCGGTATGGGTGTTGTATGGGGTCTTGGTGGTGTTGCAGGTGGTGCGTGGAATGGGGGCGCGGAAGCTGGCGTTGGTATCGGCATGGGCGTTTGTATTGCCGTTGTTTACTTTATTGCTGATTCACTGAGAGAAGACGGATAATAGGATGGGCTTAGTTTGTTTAGGAGTGAATCATAAGACAGCGCCTGTGGAGGTGCGGGAGCGATTTGCGTTTTCGACGGGAGCATTGGAAGCGGCACTGGGAGACGTGGCGGGAAGCGACGGAATCGAGGAGGTGGTTGTTTTATCGACGTGCAACCGGGTGGAAGTGTATGCGGTATGTAAGTCGGGGGACACGGGGCTGATGTATTTGGAGGGGTATTTGCGGGATCACTTTGGCGTGGAAACCGGAGACGTGAATTTGTTTTATCGACTGCGAGACGACGAGACGGCGCGGCATTTGTTTCGAGTGGCGAGCGGTTTGGATTCCATGGTTTTGGGTGAGACGGAAATATTCGGGCAGGTGAAGAAGGCCTATGCCGCGGCGCACGGGGCAGGGGTGACTTCACGTGTTTTAAACAAGCTGTTTCAGCACAGCTTCAAGGTTGGTAAAGCCGTGCGGAGTTCGACACACATTGCACGTGGTGCCACCTCGGTGGGATCGGTTGCGGTGGATTTGGCAGAGAAGATTTTTGGGAATTTGGAGAAGTGTCAGGTGATGATTCTGGGGGCAGGCGACATGAGTCGACGGACTGCTCAGAGTTTGATGTCGCGTGGGGCGAAGAGCATTATCGTATCGAATCGGTCGTATGACAAAGCGGAGGAATTGGCGTCGGAGATGGGAGGGGAGGCGATCCGTTTTGATGACTGGGCGGGGGTTATTCCGAAAGTGGATATTGTGGTGACGTCGACCGGGGCGCCCCACACTGTGATCCATCCCGGCGATGTGCGGGCGGCGATGCGTCGGCGTCGTGGGCGTCCCTTGTTTATGATTGACATTGCGGTCCCGCGAGATGTCGAGGCTGGGGTGAATGAATTGGAGAACGTGTATTTGTATGATATCGATGCTTTGGAAGCGATCGCTGCCGAGGGGCGACGTGAGCGGGCGGCACAGATCAGGGTATGTGACGCGATGATCGACGAGCACCTTGCGGTGATGGATGTGCCTGGGCTAGGCGGTGGGAGGAAGGCGGAGGGGAGGCGTGGAGAAATGGGGAGTGAATATCGCGCGGTGCATGAGTGAGGCGGGCGGAGCAGTTGGGGTGAGTTCGTCGTTGGTTATTGGGACGCGTGGGAGCGATCTTGCCCTGGTGCAGGCGGAGGCGGTGCAATCGGCTTTGGAAGCGAGTGAGTCGATGGAGCGGCGGGTAGAGCGAAGGATCATCAAGACCACTGGGGACAAGCGTCAGGACATTCGTTTGAGTGAGATAGGTGGGAAGGCGGTGGACAAGGGGGTTTTTACGAAAGAGTTGGAGGAGGCATTGCTGGCGGGCGAGGTTGATGCGGCGGTGCATAGTTTAAAGGATGTTCCGACGGAAATGGATGACCGTTTTGTCATTGCCGGTGTTTTGCCCCGAGCGGCGGTGGAAGATGTTTTATTGATGCGAAGTGCTGGGGGTCTGGAAGAGCTAGAAGAAGGAGCGGTGGTGGCGACGAGCAGTCTGCGACGACTCCGACAGCTGAAATTTTTGCGCCGGGATTTGGAGATTGTTGAGATTCGCGGGAATGTACCGACGCGGATACGGAAGCTAATGAGCGGGGAGCTGGGGTATGATGCGATCATGTTAGCGCGGGCGGGATTGGAGCGATTGGGATACGGAGGGCTGGAATCGGGGGCCTTGGAATTTGAAGGCGAGCGGATCGGGGTGGAGGTGATGGATGCGAAGCGCTTTTTGCCCGCAGCGGGACAGGGGATTGTGGGGATTGAGACCCGGGCGGGGGATGAGGAGACGCGGGTGGATATTGGTGGGATCGGGGATGGGCCCGCGATGGTGCAGGCGCGAGCGGAGCGGGCTTTTCTGGAGTGCTTGCAAGCGGGTTGTCAGACGCCGGTGGGGGTGCATAGTTGGGTGACTGGCGATCGATTATGGATGCGGTCGAGAGTATTTGACGAGGCGGATGCCGATGGAAGCGCCGGGACGGCGCCGAAGTCGGGAGAGGCCGTTGGAAGCGTTATGGAGCCGGAGGCAGTGGCGGCGGCTCTTTTTGAGAGTTTGCGAGAAGAATGAGTGAGGAGAAGGGAATTTGTTATCTGGTGGGAGCGGGTCCGGGTGATCCGGGGTTGGTGACCTTGCGGGCGAAAGAGTGTATCGAGATAGCGGATGTGATCGTGTATGATTATCTGTCGAACCCGCAATTCCTATCTTGGGCACGTCCTGACGCGGAGTTGATATACGTGGGGAAGAAAGCAAAAGACCACACCCTTTCCCAGGAGGGAATCAATGCGTTGTTGGTGGAGAAGGCGAAGGAGGGGAAAGTGGTGACGCGGCTGAAGGGGGGGGATCCGATGATATTCGGTCGCGGAGGTGAAGAGGGTGAGGAATTGGAAGAGGCGGGTGTGGCATTTGAGATCGTGCCGGGGATCAGTTCGGCGATTGCGGGGCCGGCGTATGCGGGGATCCCGGTAACGCATCGGGCGCACAACTCGCAGCTGACGATTTTAACGGGGCACGAGGATCCGACGAAGGGCGAATCGTCGGTTGATTACAAGAAGATTGCAGAAGCGGACGGGGTAACCGTCATGTTGATGGGAGTGCAGCGTCTGGAGCAGATTACCGGGGCGTTGATGGATCATGGGGCGGACGCGAGGATGCCGGTGGCGTTGGTTCGTTGGGCGACGACGGGGCGGCAGGAAACGTTGACGGGGGAATTGGGGACGATTGCGGGGTTGGTGAAAGAGAAAGGTTTTAAGGCGCCGGCGGTGGCGGTATTTGGTGAGGTGGTGGGATTGCGGGACAAGTTGAATTGGTTTGAGGCGCGACCGTTGTTTGGGAAGCGGATTGTGGTGACGCGCACGCGAAAGCAGGCGGGGGTTCTGAGCAAGCGTTTTCGGGACCTAGGAGCGGATGTTTATGAATTGCCGACGATTCGAATTGAGCCACCGTTGGATGAACAGGCATTCGAAGAGATGGTGGAAGATACGCACACCTATGACTGGTTGATTTTCACGAGTCCGAACGGTGTGGAATCGTTTTTCGACCGCTTTTACGAAAAGTTCAGTGATGCCCGTGAGATTGGCGGGGTACGGATTGCGGCGATGGGACCGGGGACGGCGGCGAAGATTCGGGCGTATCGTTTGGGTGTTGATTTGATTCCGGAGACCTTTGTGGCAGAGGGCTTGTTGGAGGCATTTGATGAGGAAGTGGGATCACTGGACAACTTGAAAATCATGTGGGTGAAGGCGGAGTCGACGAGGGATGTGATTGGCAAGGAACTGGTGGCGAAGGGAGTGATTTTGGATGAGGCGATTGCGTATCGGACCGTGCCGGAAACGGAAGATGTGACAGGGGGGATCGAGCGGTTTCGGGAGGAAGGGGCAGATTTGATCACCTTTACGAGCTCATCGACGGTGGAGTGTTTTTTAGAGTTGGGTTTGCCATTGCCGGAGCACTTGAAGATCGCGAGTATTGGACCGATTACCTCGAAGACTTTGAAGGCGAAGGGGCTATATGTGGATGTGGAGGCAACGCAGCATGACATACCCGGGTTGGTAGACGCGGTGATGGGGTTGTTGGGAACCACGAATTGACGGCGTTTTGCCATTGTTAGAGCGTCAAGGGAAAGTGGGTGTGCACGGTCACACTCACCAATGCCGGGAGGTGTCGGCGGATTTGGAGGAGTATTCGGTCGTCAGATTGGAAGGCATGGCGGTTAGGAGTGATGAGACTTCTGCAGCTGGTGCAGCGGCGGCGGGTAGGCTCAGGTGCTCGGCCACGGGCAAGATCTGCGTGGCACGGGGATAAAGAAAAAGCGCCCTGGGTTAGAGGGCGCTTTCGAGGTTGAAAGGATTATCTTATGGGGAATTAGGCGGCCGTTAGCGTGCTGAGGGACGAGGGCCGGGGTCTTCGTCTTTTCCTTTTGGGGGATTCAGGGTAAAGCGAAACTTGTAGCGGGCACGTTTTGCCTTGGCGCGGGCTTTGCGCTTCGTGCGCTGGTTTGGCGTTTCGAATGCGCGGAGGCGACGGACTTCCTCGAGGATTCCTTCGGACTCGAGTTTGTTTTTGAGGCGTTTGAGAGCGCGGTCGACGGATTCGCCTTTTTTGATACTAACTTCGGGCATTGCGTTTGATTATCAGTTCTTGCTTTGTAATTGGGGGGACTTCCCGTGGGGGCGGTAATTTAGGGGGGGATTGGAGGGGGGTCAACCGATTTATGTGGCGTTATCAGTTGAGTTTAGAAGGCTGAGAGGAGGTTATTTGCTCTGTCTTTGGACGGTTGAGCGTGGGCTTCTGCGAAGGGAGAGTTAGTCTGGACAACGAGCCTCATCCTCATTTCTTGGTGGGACGGGAGACTCTGGGAGAATCGTTGTGCGCGAGTTTATGTCATTCGAGATCGTGATCTTTCTCCTTTGGGGGGATCGGCGAGGACGTGCGACCGTTCGTGGGAGGTGTAGCGCTGTCAGCCTTGGCCGCCGATGGGTTTGACGGTGGCTTGTTCGGCGTCGAGGACCTCTCGGCGAAGGTTGAGTTTCCGCGTTTTTGCCCACCAAAGCACGATGGGGGCGGCGATGAAGATCGAGGAATAGGTTCCTGCGAGAACCCCGACGATAATGGTAAAGGCGAAGCTTCTGAGTGCGGGGCCACCGAAGAAGAATAGACTGATGACAACGATCAAGGTGGTGATGCTGGTGAGAAGCGTTCGACCGAGCGTTTCATTGAGGCAGAGGTTCATGACGTCGACGACGTCGCCACGCTTGGACTTGAGGCCTTCCCGAATGCGGTCGAAGACGACTATGGTGTCGTTGATGGAATAACCGGCGATGGTGAGAAGGGCGCCGATGAGGATGAGTGAGACTTCGTAATCGAAGAGGACGATGATGCCGACGGTGATGATGATATCGTGCGCGAGGGCCACGATGGCGCCGATGGCGAAAGAGATTTCGAAGCGTATGGCGACGTAAGCGAAGATGAAGAGGATGCCGATGGCAAGTGCGGTGATGGATGACTTGAGCATCTCGCCGCCGATCACGGGTCCAATTGAGTCCGTTTCGGCGTCGGGGAATGGCTGGTTGAGGTCTTTTCGGAGTTCGTCTAGGATAATGCCTCCGGTCTCGAAGGGAGCGCGGATTTGGATGAACTCGCCTTGCCCGGCGGCGGACATCGTTTGGATTGAGTATTCACCCGGTAGATCGACGTTTTTCAGGGCGTCATCGAGAGTCTGAGTGGGGATCGGGTCATCGACTTTGAGGATGACGAGGTCACCGCCCGTGAAGTCGACACTGAGGGCCTGTTCCTGTTTTATTCCGATAATGACAAGGGCACCGGCGACGACGATGAGGGACGCCATCATAGCGATACGACGTTTGCCGAGGAAATTGATGCCTTCCGGGCGGAGAAAGCTCCACAGTTTGATGTTTTTGAGAAGGCCAGAGGCAGTTGCCCAACCGAAGCAGACGCGGGTGACGACGAGGGAAGAAAAGAGGGAGGCGATGATGCCGATCATGAGGGTTACGGCGAAGCCTCGGACGCTACCGCTGGCGAATTGGAAGAGGGCGAAGGCGGCGAGGAGGGTGGTAATGTTTGCGTCGAAAATCGCGGAGAATGCTTTTGAGTAGGCCGAGTCGATGGCGGAGGTGAGGGATTTTCCGCTGCGGAGTTCTTCGCGCAACCGTTCGTAGATAAGGACGTTGGCGTCGATGGCGATGCCGATGGTGAGAATGATCCCGGCGATACCGGGGAGAGTGAGCGTAAACTGGAATATAGCGACGGCGCCGAAGAGGAGAGCGATATTGACGGCGAGGCCGAAGAGGGCGACGAAGCCGGCGAACTTATAGTAGAGGATGACGAAGAGCAGGGTGACGGCGAGGCCGGCGAGTCCTGCGTAGAGGCCCTGCTGGATGGTGGCTTTACCCATCGAGGGGGAGACCTCGAAGGAATTGAGTATTTCGAGGGGTTGGTCGAGGGGGTTTTCGAGGGCGGAGGCGAGGGAGCGGGCGTCTTCGGCGGTCATGCTGCCTCCGGAGATACGGCATCCACCGGCGATCGCGGTGGTGACGGTGGGTGCGGAAATGACCTCGTCGTCCATGACGATTGCGAGGCGGCGCGGGGGCAGGCCGGAGTTTGGATTATACGCTTCGGCGAGTTCTCGCGTCAGGTTGTAGAACTGGCTTTCTCCATCGGAAGTGAAGGAAAGGTTTACCTCCCAGCCTTCGTCGCCATATCGGGCGCCGGCACGGGTGACGAGCGAACCGGCCATTTCCGGTGTTATGCTGACGAGGACTCGTTCATTTGGTTCGTCTTCGCCCCGGTCGATTTCTTTTACGACAAAGCCGGGCTCGATGTGCTGGCCAGCATCAACGAGTGGGACTAGTTGTCCTGATTCGGGGTGAAGGACGGAGAAATGGAGTTCGGCGGTTTGCTCGAGAATGATGCGGACTTTATCGACTTCTTCCTGCGAGACGCCGGGCATCTGGACCATGATGCGGTCGTTTGCAGATCCGAAGGGAGCGATGAGCATGTCCTGAGTGCCGAATGCGTTGAGGCGGTTCGTGAGGACTTTGATGGTCTGATCCTGAGCGTCTTTGCTCACCGGTAGATTGTTCTTTTCCTGGATTTCGAGTATGAAAGCGACGCCGCCTCTGAGGTCGATGCCGAGCGGGATCTTTTCGGAGGGGGGATTGATGGCGTAAAGACAGAGGCCGGTGAGGAGGACCGCGAGGAGGGTGCCGACGGTGCGTTTGCGAACGACGACATCGGTGGCGAAATACCAGATAAAGAGGGCGAGGATGGCGAGGCCGAGGAAGAAGGTGAAGAAAGCCATGGGAGGAGCTGATCGGAGATCAGCAATTAGGAATTAACAATTAATAGTTGGGGAGCGGGGATTGGGCAGAGCTTTAGTCTTTGGAATCGGAGCTTTCGTCTTTACTTTCGGCATCGGTCTCGTCGGATTTGGAGGCCTTGGGGACGACGGTGGCGACGGCGGGCTTGTCCATTTCGATTTTCACGTTGTCAGCCACTTTAAGAATGATCGTGCTGTCCTTGATGTTCGTGACCAGGCCGTGGATACCCCCGGTGGTAATCACTCTATCGCCGGTTTTCAGGGCGGCGATTTGGGCTTGGAGTTGTTTTTGGCGTTGGCGCTGAGGGCGGATGGTGAGGAAATACATCATGACAAACATGAGAAGCATGAAGATCATGAGCTGAAATCCGCCCCCGCCTTGCGAGCCGCCGGCGCCACCTTCTTGAGCGAGGAGGATTAAATGAGATAAGTCGTTGATCGTCATGATTTTGTTTCCGAATGATAGCGAGAGATGAAGTCCGCTTTGAACGCGGCGAAAGAGCCG
>JBCDBW010000081.1:0-21181 GCA_039182965.1 Verrucomicrobiota bacterium | reverse complement strand
GAAGGCGGCATCCGCGTCCCCTTCTTCGCGCGAGGCCCCGGCATCGAAGCCGGCGCCGTCTGCCGTATCCCCGTCGCCGGATACGACTTCCTCCCCACCTTCTACGACCTCGCTGGCGGCAGCGAAGACCTCGGCGATGAAATCGACGGCGCCAGTTTCAAGAGCGCCCTCTTCCGTCCCGACAAAAAGCAGATCAAGCGCCCCCAGGAAGCTCTCTTCTTCCATCGCCCCGGTAAAAAAGAGTCCGCCATTCGCAGAGACGATCACAAACTCCGGGTCGTCTGGAACACCGACGGCACCATCGCCTCCCGCGAACTCTACAAAGTCGATCCCAATCCCATCGAAGAAGGATACAACATCGCAGATGCCCACCCCGAAACCGCCGACCTCCTCCAAAAACAACTCCTCGACTACCTCGAATCCGTCGACGCCGAAACTCCCAAGCCTCCCGCCCCCAAGAGAAAGAAAAAGAAAACAAACCCCTCCCCCTAACGCCTACCCGTCCGCGCCCCCTCCCTATATGCCCCATTTCCACAGGGCGAAGCCGGTAGGGACGATCGTCCCGATCGTCCGCCCACCTGAAGCGGTCGGACCGCCAGTGATCAGCGATCCGAAGCGGAACCGCTTCCACGACAGCACCAAAGAAAGCTCACGAAACAACCGCCAAGCGCAATCTCCCCCGCCCTTTCGGTGCGTTGCTTAGCGAAGAGTATCCGCCCGAAGAAAGACCAATACCCGTTCGTCTTTTGCCTTGCGAGGCGTGTGTACTCCGATGAGAGCATAGGAACCGTTTCTAAGTGAAACAGCAGTAGTGGTCTTCATTGTGTAAAATACCGGCATTCTCACATCCTTGTTCTCGTTGGGATCGGTTCCTGGCTTCTGAAAATATTCGTCTTCGACATGTTCAACGATCTCGGGAACAAGATTAACTTCGATTATTTCACCGCCAGGACCGACGATGGGGTCCACTTCAAGAGTACTTCCCACATTTCTCGTTTCGAAAGCAGTCGGCGTCGTCGGAGCCCCCTCAAAATCACCCGCGTCCACATCGCTAAGCGTAAGGGTCTGCGGCATGTCCGCAGGATTGTATTCCGAAGCATAAATAACCTCATGAATCGATTCGCACTTGGCTCGCTGCCCACTCCACGTCCGGACATAAAGTGTTTCAAGCACATTCGCCTCCCCTTTCGAGACCAGCTTCTGCACGTCTTCCCGCAGTCCACTCGAATCAGCTTTCCCGGCATGTTTAAGCATGAGTTCCGTCATCGATCCATGCGGAACGACAATGTGTTCAACGAGAATACCGACTTCTCCATTCCACTCCCCTTGGTCGGGACCGGCAGAAAATGGATCATCTCCTGCCGATCTCTTTGCTTTCCCAGGCGTGGAAGCGTTCGACTTTTCCTCAGTCTTCTGCTTCGCACCGGTCTTTCCTTTTTTGCCCTGTTCCTCCGCAGAAAAGGCACTGGCATGCGCCAATAAGAGACAAAACACCGGCATCAATATTCGTTTCATCAAATCACTATCGAAAGGTTAAGCACAATCGGTAAGCCTAGTCCCGTCAATGGCCCGAATCAAGGCCGATCAAGAAACCAGCGGTGCCTCGGCGATACCTTCAATACATTTCGTCTCCTCCCAAGAAGTTCCAAACGTCTACCCCCCCATTCTACTCTTCTAACCTCTGCTCAAACAACCACTCCACCACCTCGGGCTCATTCGCCACCTTCCCCGCAATATTGTGCCCCGCCCCCGGCACAACCGTCAGTTGCACATCAACCCCGCTCCCACGCAACGCTTCCGCCAACGCCACGACACGCTCCTTCTTGTTCAAATCATTGTCGTTCTCACCTACCCACGCCCAAATCGGCGTCTTGATCTTCCCGACGACGTCTTTACCCACCGGCCCCGACACCGTCACCGCCCCGGCAAACCATTCCGGCTGGCGCGCCATAATCTGAAACGATCCCTGGCCACCATTCGAAAACCCAAACAAATACACCCGCTCCCGATCCACCGGCAAATGCTCAAACAAATGCTCCAATGTCGCATCCAATTGCTCCGGCACTTTCTCCCACCCCCCCTGCGGCGGATAATACGGCTGCACCACGATGCAACGATCGTCCCGAAATCGATCCTCCTCCGTCCAAGCCGTGGCAATCCCCTGGACCTTGAACGCCTCCCCCGGCTTCGCCTGGTTGCGCCGCCCATGCAATACCACCACCAATGGATACCGCTCCCCGTCATTGACCTTCCGATCCAGGTAAATCCAAAACGGCAATCCCCCCTCCGCCAATGGCTCCGAATGCACCCATTCCCCTTCCATCAGTTCCTCATACGGCCCATCCTTGATATCGACCGCCTCGTCCTCAAACCCCAACGCCCATCCCTCTCCCCCCGCCACAAACCCAAAAAGAATCACACCCACCCATACCAATCGATTTGCCCTGTTCAAGCTCATACCCTCATATTGTCCAACCCCGTTTTCCCGTCAAGCGAACGACTTACGCCCCTTCCAAATTCTTCCTCGTTCTAGAAAAGAATTCCTCATCACCTCCCGTTTCCTATTCGCCCAAAACCCAATGAGATCACTACCCCTCCTCTTCCTAATTCTCTGCGCCTCCGCGGCCCCGCGTGAGAATTCCTTCGCCGCCACTAAGCCGAACGTCATCCTCATCTACACCGACGACCAAGGATACGGCGACGCCTCTTGCCTCAACCCCGATTCCAAATTCCAAACCCCGAACCTCGACCGCCTCGCCCACGAAGGCCTCACCCTCACCGATGGCCATTGCTCCGACACCGTCTGCACCCCTTCGCGATACGGCCTCCTCACCGGCCGATACAACTGGCGCACCACTCTCAAGACCGGGGTCTACGGCGCGGAAAAACCCTGTCTCATTCCCGACGACCGCATGACCCTCGCCTCCCTCCTCCGCGACCACGATTACGACACCGCCATGGTCGGCAAATGGCACCTCGGCATGGACTTCCCCGGCACCAATCACAAAGACCGCGACTGGTCCCAACCCGTCAAAGACATGCCCCTCGACAAAGGCTTCGATTACTTCTGGGGCATTCCCGCTTCCATGAACTACGGCGTCCTCGCCTGGTTCGAAGGCCGATACGCCGAAGTCCCGCCCACTCTCTTCACTCGTAAGAAAGACAACCAAATCGCCCTCGCCGATTACCGCATCATGCCCCCTTACGAATCGGAACCACTCAAACCAAACGACCTCGAAGTCGCTCCCGACTTCGTCGATTCCGAATGCCTCACCCGCTTCACCGATAAAGCCATCGAATGGATGAAGGGAAAAACAGAAGTCGCCGGCGACGCTAAACCGTTCTTTCTCTACCTCCCGTACACCTCCCCCCACAAACCCGTCATCCCCGTCGACCAATTCCGCGGCCAGGGCGAGGCAGGCGCCTACGGAGAGTTCATGATCGAAACCGATTACCACGTCGGCCGTATCCTCGACTTCCTCGACGAACAAGGCATCGCTGAGGACACGATGGTGATCTACACGGCCGACAACGGTCCCGAAACCACCTGGAAGGAGCGCATCGAAAAGTTCGGTCACCACAGCAACGGCATCTTTCGGGACGGGAAGCGCTCCATCTACGAAGGCGGCCACCGCGTGCCCTTCTTCATCCGCTGGCCCGCGGGTACCGAACAACCAGGTCGCAACGTCGATGTCACCATCTGCCAAACCGATCTCCTCGCCACCTTCGCCGAGATGCTCGGGACCGATCTCCCCGCCGATGCCGGGGAAGACAGCCACAGTTTCTTCGCGGTCTTCGCCGATCCCGCCGCCGATCCCCAACGCCCCCCACTCATCAGCCACGGTTCAAGCGGCCGCTTCGCCGTCCGCGACGGCAAATGGAAACTCGTGATGCCACACAAAAAGGACTCCCTCGAACTCTACGATCTCGCGACCGACCCCGGCGAAACGACAAACGTCTTGGATGAGAACCCAAAAATTGCCAGAAGACTCGAACGCAAAATCACCGACCTCGTCCTCAACGGCCGCTCCACTCCCGGCGAAGCCCAACCAAACGACACCGGCCACTGGAAAGACCTAACCTGGATCACTCCCAAACAATACGACCAAAAATGAAATACCTGATTCTTACCCTTTGCCTTTCCCTTGGGGTCTTCGCGTCTTCGCGAGAAACCTGCCTTTCCAACGAACGCCCGAACCTCATCTTCCTCCTCACCGACGACCAATCCTCCTACACCCTCGGTTGCTACGGCAATCCCGATGTCAAAACCCCGAACATCGACCAACTCGCCAGGGACGGGATCGCCTTCGACAATCATTACGACACCACCGCCATCTGCATGGCCAGCCGCGCCAACTGCATGACCGGCCTCCTCGAATACAAGAACGGCACGAACTTCGACCACGGCCCCATGATGCAGGATCACTGGGCCCAATCCTACCCCGTCCTCTTGCGCGAGGCCGGTTACCTCATCGCCTTCGCCGGCAAATTCGGCTTCGAAGTCGCCCCCGCACCCGGCGACAAGGCCGCCATGCCCGAAGCCGACTTCGATCACTGGGGCGGCGCCCCCGGCCAGAGCCACTATGAAACGGAAAGAAACAAATCCATGGTCAAATACGCCGACGATTACCCCCACTCCACCCTCTCTTACGCCGCGTTCAGCCGCGATGTTATCGCCGATGGTGCAGAAAAGGAAGTGCCCTTCTGCCTCTCCATCAGCTTCAAAGCCGCTCACCGCCCCGTCACGCCCGATCCTCAATTCGATGATGTCTACGCCGGCAAAACGTTCACCAAACCCGCCAATTACGGCCGCGAAAATGGTGGCCACTTCTCAGAACAATCTAAGCAGGGCCGCCAATACGTCCGCTTCGAGGAATGGGGATACGCCGATAACTACGACGAGGTCATGGCCAAATACCACCAACAGATATACGGCGTCGACGTCGCGGTCGGCATGATCCGCGAAGCGCTCGAAGAACACGGCGTCGCCGACAACACGGTCATCATTTTCACCTCCGATAACGGATTCTTCTGTGGCTCGCACGGATACGGTTCCAAGGTCCTTCCCTACGAAGACTCTTCATGCGTCCCGCTCATCATGTTCGATCCTCGGCACGAAAACAGCGGCAAGGAACTCCGCAGCGAAGCGCTCACCGGAAACATCGACTTCGCCCCTACACTCCTCGAACTCGCCGGCGTCGAAATCCCCGAAAACATCGACGGCAAATCCCTCCTCCCCCTTTACGACAATCCCGAAGCCGTCACCCACGAATCCCTCCCTCTGATCAATGCATGGGGCACTCAGGCTTGCCAGGCCCTCGGGGTCGTCACCAAGGACTTCAAATACATCTTCTGGAACTACGGCGAAGGCGACTTCGAACCCGTCGAAGAGCTCTACCACCTCCGCAAGGACCCCCTCGAACTCACGAACGCCGTCGACAACCCCGAATACGAATCACAACTCGAATCCCTCCGCGCCACCTACGACACGGTCGTCGCTGACTGGAAAGAAAACGCCGTCCCCTACAACGACTACCAAAAATACGCCGTCCTCTTCGACCGCAACCTCGAATGGTCCGAAAAATCCAACGCCCTCAAAGCCAAGAAAACGAAGGAAAAGAAGACAAAATAGGTAGGGACGATCCTCCGGATCGTCCGCAACGACTCTCCACCCCCCCGTCCGCCCAATAGACAAAGGTAAGGCTCATTGCCCCGAGAGCTTGCCCGCCCTGTCCAGAGCCGGAGTTTACCCGCCGTGGCGGGCAGCGGCGCTCGAAGAACGATGCGAGGACTACACCTTAATCATCCTACCCACGACCGCCCTCTCCTCCACCCCTCCGGCAACCCCACTAAGTCCGCTTGGTTGTCATCATAGCGAGGAGTGAAACCAAACCACTCCCTCCCCAAAATCATCAAATTCAGAGTATCGACTCTCTCGCACAAATTCAGCATCCTGATGAAGGATCACACCATCATAGGTGCTGGCGAGCCGGAAAAACCACAAAGTAAGGCCCTTCTCAGAACCGAATACTCGAACAGGCTCAAGAGCCTCAATGCTTGCAGGCCATTCTTCCTCTGGAATCTCACCGCCTTCTCCTTTCGGCAAGGACGCGCACTCAGAAATGAGATTCAAAACTCCGGCCTTCTTGATTTCCGCAACTTTTCTCTCCTGGAACACTTCGTAATCCTTTGCAAGAGCGCTCGCCGCACTAGGAAGATAGTGAGCCAGGACCTTCGTGTGCGTTTCTGCACTGGCAGTACCAGGAAACTCGTCGGGAAAAAGATCACGAATCACCTTTCGAAGCTCCTCTCTCTCCCCATCAGATACAGGAGGATCGGGGTCTGCGCTTAAAAGCAAATCAGACTCCAACCACTCTGTGAATTGCCTCTTTTCATCGTCGTCACCTATGGCATCCCGAATAGGGAATATGATTGCTTTCAACCTTTTTTCATATTCCGCCGCCTTGTTTGGATCGAACTCCCACATAATGCAGAAATCCCGGGCCATAAACAAAGCGGTGATATCATCGGGCACAGTAGCAAGCCGTTTCTCAATAAATACCGGAATGTCCGAAATGCGATCTTCTTTCCACGCGCGATCAACTTCCTCCATCAAACTAGATGGGGGATAGCCAAAGCCACATAGCAGGACGATACTAAAAAAAAGCCCGATTGCACTGATACCACGGTCCATATCCCAGCCAACTGCTCTTGGCAACAAATCAAATGATTCCCAACTTGATCAAGCTTTCAATTCTGCGCCCAAATATCCAAAATTCTTCGCGCCTCCGCGTCTTCGCGAGAACCTCACCCCTCCGGCAAAGCCGCCACCTCCGGCATCGCCTCCGCCAACCCCGCCCCCCGCTTCTTCATCTCCGCCAAAGTCCGCTCCCGCATCTCCACCACGCGATCTCCATAACCCGCATCCCGCGCCAAATTCACCAACTCCTCCGGATCCTCCACCAAATCATAAAGCTCCTCCGGTTCCCCCTCGATCATCGTCCGAATATACTTGTATCGCCCGTCCGGCGTCACCAACGACACCCACCACGGCACCCCAGCCGGCGCCAATAGCTTCGGATCATCCGGCACCACATCCGTGTTCGATCCATACTGTTGCCCCGTGTAAACCATCAACACCGGCTCCTCCCAATTCGCTGCCACCTCCCCTTCCGGATCCTCCAACAACGGCGTCAAATTGTGCCCGTCCATCTTCCACGGCAAATCAATCCCCGCCGCCGCAAAGATCGTCGGCGCCAAATCCTGTCCCCCCGCCGGCACCGCACAGACTTCGCCCTCCGCATAATGCCCCGGCCAACTGAAAATCAGTGGCCCTCGAATCGTCGCATCATAAGGCGCCAACTTCCGCCGAAATCCCTTCTGCCCCCAGGCAAACCCCTGGTCCGCCGCAAAGATAATCACGGTGTTCTCCCGCTGCCCCGTCGCATCCAACGCCGCTAACATCCGCCCCACCCCTTCATCAATCGCCAACACGCCCTGGTGATACTGCCGCACCCAGTCATTCAAGGTATTCCCGTGCACCATCTGCGTCGTGACTGTCAGCTGATGACTGTCCCCCTTCCGCACCGGCACTCCATCCCGCAACTCCCACTCGCCCCAATCTCGCGCATACGTCGGTTTCCCCTCCCGCGGCGGCAACAAATCCGTCGGGATCGGCACTTCCACCCCTTCGTAAGTGTCCATGTGCCGGTCCGCGGGCGTGAAAGGCCCGTGCACCGCCCCATAACAAACCCATAAAAACCAAGGCTGATCCGCTTCGCGCCCCCCGCCCAAACCCTCATTCTCAATAAACTCCACCGCCCAGTCGCTGTAGTTGTCCGTCGCATAACTCTCCACCAATTCCTTCTCCCCGCCGTTCGTCTCAATCCACTGATCATAAAAATACTGCCCCGCATTCTCCGGATACTTCGGTCGATTCCACACCCGCTGGTAATCCCAATCCCGCCCCCACCCACTGTCGATCCCCGTGTGCCACTTCCCCAACTGCGCCGTCGCATACCCATGCTCCCGGAAAATCTTTGGCCAGAACGGACACTGCTCCGGATCATAAACACTCGACGGATACCGGCCCTCCATCCGCATAGATTCCACCCCCGTTTGCAAATGCCCCGTCAACACCGTCGCCCGCGACGGCATACACCAGGTCCCGATATACGCATGCGAAAACCGCACCCCCGTCTCCGCCAAGCGATCAATGTTCGGCGTCGTCACCCAATCATACGCCTCCGGATAACACCCCACCGCCCGATGCGAATGATCATCTGTATAAATAAACAACACATTGGGCTTCTCAGCCGCACTTCCGAACGAAGCAAACAAGATCAATCCCATCCAAAGAGTCGCGATTCCACATTTCATAGCTCAAGACCGTATCAACCCTCATCGCAGGGAGTCAGCCTCATAATGAAGCCTCCCATGCTAGCCTCCCATATCTCCTAGACCTTCCTCAGGTCCCGCGACCCCCTGAACATCAAAGCAACACGCAACGAGAACCAACACCAAAGCCGGCAACCCATTGACTCCTTTAATTAATTAGCATATCTTTCATAATTACTATAATAAACGCGCCTTGTCCATGCCCCGTACCCGCAAAAGAAGAATCGCTGCTCTCTCCGTCCTGGGTGCTCTCGTCACCGGTAGCGTCATCGCAATCATCGTCTGGAACTCGTGGGCGAATCGTATCGAAGCAAAAATTACCAAACTGGAGCGTCAGGTTTGGGCCGGATCACTGTCGACTGCGGAAACCGACATCACGGCACTAAGCAACTCGAGGTGGCGGATATTCCTCCCAGTCAGAACTCAGGCCAGACTATGCGGACTTTCCGGCGATCGTTTCCTCGCCGCCAATAATCGGGGCGACGCTTTGAACTGCTATGCCTTGGAATGTATCTACACGGTTGGGAGCCGATCACTCACTTCCCTGGCCCAAGTGGCTTCAAACCCCACTTCCGTCTTCACAGCCCTCTACGAAGGAACAGACTACCAACCTCTGCCCCCAATCGAACCGTTTGATGTTTCACCGCTTTCCTCGAATCGAAAGCGGGCGGTTCCCGACTCCGAAAATGCTTTCTTTGAGGGAGCCAGACTGCCGCCAATCGAAGCATATTCAGAACTCAAACGCATTTGCTACAAAGACGTCGAAGCCTTGGAAGCGAATAGCGCACTCCTTTCCCAAACAATCGATGCCCTCGATTCATCGATTAAACAATACCGGGAGTTTCTGAATGGGTACGATAGTTACCGGCGCCCATTGGGAGAAATACATATTCGCCTGGATCAAGCAGCCGTCCTGTTCACAGCAAGTTTTGTAAACAGCTTAAATCAAGGCAACTACGATCAGGCCGTCCTAGATCACCGTCTCAGCCTCAAGGCTCACCGCCTGATGGAGGACGAACCCGACTTGGTGCTCCTCCTAACCTCCATTGCGCTCAGAACAGGTAACGGAGAATTGTTCGACTATCTCCTCAAGTCAGGATCCATACCTTCTGCAACTGCCAAGGTTTTAGCGGGCAATCTGTCCGCCTACCAGTTCGACGCTGCATGTATGCTACCGGTCGCTGCTCGAGAAGCGGCGGAAACCCGATACTACTTCCTCAATGGAGACACAAGAGCGGTCGATAGTACACCCATCCGAGATCAGGTTTCCCCTGACGCTTGGCCATACTTTGAATATCACTTCAACAGGGAACTGTTCGAATTCTGGTGGCCCATCCACAAGGCATTCGCCAACCTGAACTCAGATATCAAAATCGCGCCCGTTTCAGATCCCGTGGATGCACTAGTTGATCGATGGCGGGAAATGCGCCGAGCTTTTTACTGGGATAAGCACCCTGACGACATGTCTGTTCAGGACGCCTGCATATTGATTACCCATGCATACACCCGCTTCGCCGCAATGCTATGCGCCCAGTCGGGAAACCCCGATATAGCTAAGATTAAACAGCACACCACCCAGATCATCAGCACCGAACTCGACCACCTGCAGAAGCTAGAGGCAATGGCCGCTGCCGATGCTTCATTCGCACGCGTGGTTTCACTGGCATACGAATAAGGCATACCACCTAGCCTATCACCGCCCAGTCTCAATTCCCCCCAGCCAACAACGGCCAGAATCCCACCAATCCCCTCACCTCAAACCGTATTGGGCTCGCCATGACGGAACCTCCAACCGAAGTCTACCCGCCGAGCAGGCCCCTCTGCCCTCTGCCCTCTGCCCTCTGCCCTCTGACTCCTGACTCCTGACTCCTGACTCCTGACTCCTGACTACTGATCACTGATCACTGATCACTGATCACTGAATACCAATCCCCAACCCCTCCCCACTACTGCTTCTTCCCCGCCTTCTTCTTGCTCCCCGCCGGCCGCTCCGCCGAAATCGCCCCCTCCGGCCGCACCATCTCCGCCGCCGGCCGCTGATTCGCCTCAATCGCCGCCACCTGCGCATCATACGCCGCCTGCAACCGCGCCACCACTTCCGGATGCTCCTCCGCCAGATTCACTATCTCCCCAACATCAGCTTCCGTGTCGTAAAGCTGCACCGGAAGCGGAGACGGCTCGCGCCCATCCGCCGGCTTCTCTTTTTCCCAACCCCGACCCGCCCCCTCTTTCCACGGATAAAACTTCCACTTCCCGGAACGCACCGTCCCCGGGCCGTGCATCAAGGCATACATCTCATGCGGACTCTTCGCTCCCGCCTCTCCCGACATCAGAGGCCAAATGTTCTTCCCATCAATCTCCCGCTCCGGCAATTCCCCCCCGCATAACGCCGCCAAGGTCGGCAACAAATCAATCGTCGCCGCCACTTCATTGCAAACCGTCCCCGCCGGAATCTGCCCGGGCCACCACATGACGGTCGGCTCCCGAATCCCCCCGTCATACACCGATCCCTTCTTCGCCCGCAACGGCTTCGAGGTCCCCACCGCCGCCCCATTATCACTCGTGAAAATCACCAGCGTCTTCTCACCGATCCCCGCCGCCTTCACCGCCTTCAAGACTTCCCCCACCGACCAATCCACTTCCTCAATCGCATCCCAAATCAATTCCCCCGTCCGATTCTCAAACGCCTCCGATACCGCCAATGGCAAATGCACCATGGTGTGCGGGAGATACAAAAAGAAATTCCCATCCTTGTTCGCCTCAATAAATGAGATCGCTTCCTCCGTATACCGCTTCGTCAGGGTCGCCTGGTCCGCCGGATACTCGATCACTTCCTCCCCCCGAAACAACGGCACCAAATTCTTCACCTTATGCCCCGACTTCACTTCCTCCAAGGTCACGCCCTCACGCAACTCAATGTCCTCCGCAAGCGTGTTCGCCGGATCAATCCACATGTCGTTGCTGTAAGGCACCCCGTAATAAGAATCGAACCCCTGGTAAGTCGGCAGACAGGGCGGCAAATGCCCCAAATGCCACTTGCCCACACACGCCGTCGCATACCCCGCATCCTTCAACATGTCCGCAACCGTGACTTCCTCCGGATGCAAGCCATTGTCGCTGTTCGGAAACAAAACCGGCCGCATTGAGAGCCGCTGGTAATGACACCCTGTCAATAACGCGGTTCGCGACCCGGAACAAACCGCACAACCCACATAAAAATCATCAAACACGCGCCCCTCTCGCGCCATCTCGTCCAGGTTCGGCGTCCGCGGCCCCGTCCGCGCCCCGTCCGGCCCCGCTTCCGCTCCATTGAACCCCACATCCCCATACCCCATGTCATCAATGAAGATGAGAATGACATTCGGCTTCTCGAGCGCTTGGGCAAACGAGGGCAACAAAGAAAAAAGAAAGACGACACAAAAAGAAAAACGTTTCATCATGACAAACTAGAGGCTTCACCATAAACGGTCTGTTACTCACTCCATTTCAAGTAGATTCACCCCTCTAATAGGCCACCCCACCTTTCTCCCGCAATAACCTCCCGCTCCCGCCTCTCGAACCCCTATGGAAATCATCCTCGCCATCGCCTTCGGCCTCTTCCTCGCCTTCGCCAACGGTGCCAATGACAATTTCAAAGGGGTCGCCACGCTCTTTGGCAGCCAAACGACTTCCTACCGCTCCGCCCTTCTTTGGGCCACGGTCACGACCGCGCTCGGCTCGGTCGCCGCCCTCTTTCTCGCCACCGGCCTCCTCGAAGCGTTCAGAGGCAAAGGTCTCGTCCCGCCTGAGGTCGCACAGATGACAAGCTTCGGCCTCAGCGTCGCACTCGCCGCCGCCACCACGGTCATGCTCGCCACCCGCCTCGGCTTCCCCATCTCCACGACCCACACGCTCATCGGCGCCCTCATCGGTGCCGGCTGGTTCGCCGCCCACGGAAATCTCGCCTTCCATACCCTCGGCACCAAGTTCCTCCTCCCGCTCCTCCTCAGCCCTGTCCTCGCCATCGCGGGCACGATGCTCGTCTACCCGATCTTCCGCGCCCTGCGCCGCCGCTCCGGCATTAAACGCGAAACCTGCCTCTGCGCCGGTACCCAAGTCGTCGAGGTCATCCCGGAGTCCCCCTCCCACGCCCACGCCATGGCAGACGTGGAGACCAAACAAATACCCACGCTCTCCATCGGCGATGATCTCACCTGCCGCGACCGCTACACCGGCACCGTCGTCGGCATCTCCGCCGAAACTGCTCTCGATCGCTCACACTTCCTCTCCGCCGGTCTCGTGTCCTTTGCACGCGGTCTCAACGACACCCCGAAAATCGCCGCGCTCATGCTCGTCGGGGGCACGCTCTCTCCCGCCTTCGCGATCGCGGCCGTCGCGGTCCTCATCGCCGCGGGCGGTCTCATCAGCGCCCGGCGCGTCGCGGAAACAATGTCCCTCCGCGTCACCAGCCTCAACCAAGGCCAAGGTTTCACCGCCAATCTCATCACCGGCGCCCTCGTGATCGGCGCCTCACGCTTCGGCCTCCCCGTGTCGACCACCCACGTGTCCTGCGGTGCCCTCTTCGGCATCGGCACAGTCACCCGCCAGGCCAAATGGAAAACGATCACCACCATCCTAGCGGCCTGGCTCATCACCCTCCCCACCGCCGCCACCCTCGCCGCCCTCGCGTTCCACTTCTTGAATCAGTTCGCCTGATCATCAGGGCGCCGCACCTTCAGTCGAATCGCCTGCGTCGCCACCTTCGGATCCTGCACGGTCCGCAAATGAAAAGTCCGCGTCGATTCCGGCACCCAATCCGCCGCAGTAATAAAAAATCGCTGCTCCGTTTTCCCCACCGGGATCATCAACCCATTCAATCCAATATTATCAATGATCAACCCGTGCGCCAAATTCCGCCCCGAATCCTGTTTTCCAAATTCAATCCGCTCCTCGAACTCACCCCGCCTCGCCCGGACAATCGCGGTGACGGTTTCCCCGGGCTCAACCGTCAACTCTAACAATCGCCCCCCTTCACTCACCATCGGCTCACCCGATTCCCCATCCGCATAAAGCGCCACGCGAAAAGGATCCTCTGTCGCCTCCAACACTTCAACGTTCCCAAATCCGGCCACTTCCCGTTCCAGTTCGACGCCCCCCACCATCGCCCGCGCCACTATCGTCGGCTTTTCCGCGGATGAATCACCCGCCGCAAGCGGCGCGTTCTTTCCCGCCCAAATCACGCCCATCGCCATGTGCTGACCGGCTTCCACCACCAACGGCGACGTCACATGCAGGCCGGGAGCCAACCCGTCAATCTCCACCCGCACCGCCCCTTCAAAGTCGTCAAATCGCTCCAGTTTCACCACGAATTCCCTCGCCTCCCCCCGTGCCAATTTCATCGCCTTGAACCCATCGACCCGCGCGGAAAAATGAGGCTCCGGCACGCGCACGGTCAGCTCATACCCGTAGTCCGCCCCACCAAAACCCCGCACATCACTCACACGCACCCGGTATCGCCCGTCCTCCGGCGCCACAAAGGCCAGCTTCGAGTCCTTCCCCAGACGCCGCTTCGGATCGTCGTCGTTTTCGTAATAAACGGTGAAGACCGGCAACCCGTTCGGACGCGCTTCTTCCCCGCGAGCCAAAGGTCGCACCACGTAACAAGGCTGCCCTAAGGCATGCGACATCCCCGTGGTCCCAAAGTAAGTGTGCCGAGTCCCAGAACCCGGATACACAAGGAAACCGGAGTCCGGCCCTCGAGGATACCCCCACAAACGCACCACCTCCCCGTTGCAATACAGATACTCATTCAATTCCATCTCCCGCCAATTAAAGATTCGAAAGTCGTTTACCTGTCGCGAATCCTTCCCGCGAAATTCAAACCACGAATCCCGCACCGCCTGCAATCGCACCCGCTCCACAGGCTCCCCATCCTCGCTCAGTACTTCGATCTTCGAATCCAACGCCGACTCCATCCGCTCCCCTTTAACCTCCAACACCCACGGCTCCCCCGCCTTGGCCGAAAACAAAAACTCATCACCTTCGCCTTCCTCGCCAATCACCCCCGAAATCCGCGCCGGAAAAGTCACGGCATCACCGGCTTCCTCCTCGGATAAAAGCAAAATATCACCCGGTTCCCGCAAGGCCCCGATCGCAAGGCCCGAATCCCCCTGCGGCAAATCCTCCGTCGCCGCCGGCGCTTTCACGCCCGCCGTCTCAAATCGCGTGGTCCCGCCATCCATCCGCGCCGCATAAAACAAACCAGCCCGCCCCCGCGCCAAAGAGGTCACATCGTCCGACTGCCCCGCCCAGGCCCGCGCTTCCACCAAGGCCGGCAACGCCCACAGTTTTACCACACCATCCACACTCGCCGACATCAACCACTTCCCGTCTTCCGACAATTCCAACGCGGTCACGTCACCCTCATGCGCAAACCGCGAATGACGCACCGGATTAATCCCCGGCTGCTCCGCCGATACGAAACGCCACATGCGAATCCGCCGATCCGCCCCCGCGCCAAAAAGGTATTTCCCGTCCGCCGAAAATAAAACCGCATACACTTCCCCCTGAGGTTGATTCAAGGTGTCCAGTCGCCGTCCCGTCTCTACCTCCCAGAGCTTGATGGTTTCGTCAGCCGAAGCCGTCGCCACAACCCGCCCGTCCGGACTGAAAGCAACATCGAATATTGCCCCGTTATGCCCCTCGATCGTGCGCTTCCGTCGTCCCGTCACCACTTCCCACAAGACTAGCTTGCCATCATACCCCACAGTCGCCAAAAGCCCCCCATCCGGATCAGTCTCCGCATCATACAAAACATCCCGATGCAAGCCTTCCCCAAACTCGCCCAACCGCTCACCCGTCGCCACATTCCAAATCGTCGCCACACCCTTGAGTCCCGCTATCCCGCCCGCCGTGACCACCCGATCACGCGCTCCCTTGACGAAATGAACCGCATTCACTTTTCCTCCAGGAGCCCCGAGCACGCGCAGATCCTCCATTCGCCCGTCCCGATCCACCGAAGCCAACGCCACCTCGCCATAGCGCCCCACCGCCGCCAGTGTCCCATCCCCCGACATCTCCAACGCGGTAATCGGCCGTGTCCCGGGCGCCGGCGCCATCTCACGCACCTTAAGCGTCGACAAAATCGAGTCGTCCTCTGCAGGCCCCTTGCCACCGCTCGCGATCCACGCTCGAAAGAGCGCTATCTCTTTCGCACTCAATTGCGGCTCATCCTCGGGCGGCATGAGATCATCGGCGTCTCCCGTCAATAATCGCATCAGATAACTCGCATCCACGTCACCGGGATCAACCATCGTTTCACCCAAATCATCACTCACCAAATCTATATACCGCTCCACGGAATAATCCCCCTTGTAATCGTCATCGTTGTGACAGCCCACACAGTATTGCCGGAGCAATGGCGCAATATCCTCGTGATAATCCAGTCCTTTCTCAGCATCGGCGGATGATGACGCCGACGGCGACGATGCCCCACGAAGACTTTCCACCGGAAAGATAGCGACTATGCCACATGCGATGATGAGAAAACTCCTCATTCCTAACGCTGAAATAAAAATTCCCGGGAGGTCATCAAAGCCCAATAAATGTCCTCCACCACTTCGCGCTCCTCACCCGGCTTCGCCGCCTCGAGCAATCGCACCAATTCGTTCCGTTCCCGCTTCGTCGGGTATCGCGCCAAACACATCAAATACGCCTCGTTCACCAATGCCCCCGCTTTCCGCTCTCCCGCCGCGAACTGCAAAGCCGTCCGCTCCGCGATACTACCCTCCGCCCGCAGCTTCTCGTTCACCGTGTCCCCGTTCGATAAATGCAAGACCTGCACCAGACTCGGCTGATTGCTCCGCTCCCCCTCGCAGGCAATCTCCCGTTCGTTCCGGCCAAAAGTCTTCAAAAAATAAGACTTCACCGCCGAGTCATACAAAGCCATCGCCCGCGTGCCTTCCGGATAAAATTCCGTTTTTTGAACACTCCCGTCACGCAAGGCAACTTCCGTGAATCCACTCGACACTCCCGTGATCGATGCCACGGCATCATGCAACACTTCCGCCATCATCCGACGCGGATAATATCTCGAAAAGAACCCCTTCTCATCGCGGTTCTCCGACAACGCCTCACTGCTTCGCTGATAGGTCTCACTCTGCAAAATCACCCGCATCAGCGCCTTCAAATCAAAGTCCTGCGCCACCAGATAATCCGATAACTCCTCAAGCAAAGGCTCAATGCTCGCCGGATTCGAAACCCGTAAATCATCCACCGATTCCACCAAACCTCGACCAAAAAAGTTCGCCCACACCCGATTCGCAATACTCCGACTAAAGGCCTCGTTTTCCGGTGAAGTCAGCCAATCGGCAAGAACTTCCCGCCGGTCACCCGGCGCATCCAAAGCCACCGGCTCTCCACCCAAGGGCGCCGGCGCCTGCGGTTCCCCCTTCCCCGGCTGAATCAACTCCCCACGAGGTGCCACATACAAAGTACGTAAACCATCCCCCTTTCGCGCATCCCCGCCCCATCCCTTCGCCCGCACCCGAGAAAACAAGTTCGCGAACGCATAATACTGATCGTTCGTCCACTTCTCCAACGGATGATTGTGACACTTCGCTCAGTTGATCGATAAACTCAAAAATACCTGGCTCACATTCTCCGCCATGTTCTCCGGATCCTGGTGCACGGCAAAGAAATTAGTCGCGCCATTCTCCGAACTCTCTCCCGTTGCCGTCACGACCTGCCGCGCAAAGTCATCCCACGGCGTGTTCGCCGCGACAGTGTCCCGAATAAAGGAATAATAAGCCTTCACCGCTTCCGGCCGAAGCTTGCGCCCGTTCACCAACATCAAATCCGACCAGCGATACGCCCAATAGTCGACAAACTCCGGTCGCTCTAACAAAACATCGATCAAGGCATCCCGCTTCCCATCCCGCTCATCCTCCAAAAACGCCCGCACCTCCGACACCGTCGGCAAAACCCCGATCGTGTCCACGTAAACCCGGCGAATAAATTCCGCGTCCGTCGTCCGCGCCGAGGGCTTCAGATGCAGCCGACGTAATTGCTCCAAAACCCGCTCATCAACAAAATTCCGCTTCGCCGCCCCAGCATACAACGCCCCCGCGACGTCATTGGGAAACGGCACCGACATCCGCGCAATCACCACCTGCGACGAAAACCAAGCCGTGACCGCTCCTTCGCCATAACCGATCACTTCCGCGTTCCCGTCATCATCCACGTTGACCACCGCGTCGTTGGTCGAAGTGAACTTCGCCCATTGCGTGACGTCCTCCTCGCGACCATCACTGTATCGCGCCCGCACAATGAAACGGGCCCGGTCACCCGGCGACAACAAGGACAGCCCCGGAAAAATTTCGAGACCCACCAAAGAAATATCCGCCTCCGTCGGGGGCGGCGCCCCCGATGCAATCCACTCCGCGATCACACGATAGTCAAAGGAGTCCGCTTCCAAACGACGCCCCCCCGTGTGCTTCACCGCGGTTGTCCCCTTGATCAACAACAAACTCCGTGCCGGATCTCCCAATTCGACCCGCCTCCCCCGCGCCTCCCGCGTGATCGTATGAAAGTCACTCTCGTAATCATAACCACGCAAACTGAGCCGAAAACCGCCTTTCCCCGCCACCGCCCCATGGCAAGCCCCCATGTTGCAGCCATTCTTGGAAAGAACCGCCTGCACATGATTCCGAAAACTCCACTCCGCTTCCTCCCCAAACCCCGACACTTCCACCACCGTCCGCGCCACCTCGCCACCTTCGGTCTTCGCGATAATCGTCGTGCGACCGTTTCCCCGCGGTATGACCATTCCATCCTCCACCACCGCCACCGCACGATCCGCCGCAACCAACGACACACTACCGGCTTCCCCGCTCACGTTCCCCGCGCCATCCTCTTCCACGACCATCACCCGCTGAAAACTGTTCGGGCCCGATAAACGAAGGTCCTTCGGAAGAATCGACGTTCCACCAAAGGCCGGTGCCCCCACCACCACAAGAATCGCCATGCTCAAAAATCCGCGCATCACTAGAAAAGCTCCTTGATCGGCTCCCGCCCGAAATCCACCAGCGGAAACGGCCGTCCCGCCGGCCCCGGCAAGTGCGCCTCATGATCAAATCCCAGACTCTTGAAAATCGTCGCCACGATGTCCCCCGGCTCCACCGGCCGCTCCGCCGGAAAACCACCCATCGGATCACTCGCCCCAACAACACGCCCCCCGCGCACCCCACCCCCGGCAAACGACACGGTAAAACACTGCGGCCAATGATCCCGCCCCCCCGCCGGATTCACCTTGGGCGTTCGCCCAAACTCCGCCAAACCCGCCACCAAGGTGTTCCCGAGCATGCCCCGCTCATCCAAGTCTTCCAACAACGCCGAATACGCCTGGTCATACATCGGCGCCACCTGCTCCTTCATCTGCGCTACGGAAATAAATGGCTTCGATCCATGAATATCCCAACTCAACTCGTTGAAAACAGTCAGAAAGGTGTTCACGGTGACAAAGCGCACACCATTCTCCACCAAGCGCCGCGCCAATAACATGCACTGCCCCACCCGGTTCATCCCATACCGCTCGCGCACCTTGACCGGCTCCTCAGACAAATCAAAGGCCCGTCGCGCCTGCTCGCTCGTCATGATCCGAAACGCCGCCTCGAAATTCTCATTCAACAAACGCGCATCTTCACTCGCTTCAAACTGCCGGGTCGCCCCATCAACCAGTTCCCGCATCTTCCGCCGCCGCTCCAAGCGCGTCGCGCCAATCTGATCCGGCGGCAATAAATCCGGCACACTGAAGTTAGGCTGGGAAGGATCCGCCATCAAAGCAAAGGGATCATGCGCTTTCCCCAAAAATCCTCCCGCCTGGCCATTCGGTAAATTGCCCCCACCACGACCCATCAGCTCAGGCAAGACAACAAACGCCGGCAAATCCGACTTGCGCCCCTTCAAGTAATCCGTCACCGCCCCCGCATGCGGCGTGTGAATGCCACCCGTAAAACGGCGCCCCGTCTGCATGATCTGCCAACCCGCATCATGCACCGCCGCCCCGCCATGATGACAAGAACGCACCAACGAAAACTTGTCCGCCACCTTGGCATGCATCGGTAAAATCTCAGAGATATCAATATCCGGCGACTTCGTCCGAATCGGCTTGAACGGCCCGCGTATCTCACTCGCCGCATCCGGTTTCATGTCCCACAAATCCAAATGACTCGGCGCCCCCAGATTGAAAATCATGATGCACGCCCGCTCATCATGCCCCGGCTTCACCGCCCCCGCCTGCTTCGCCGCCAAATACTGCGGCAACGACAACCCAATCGCCCCCAAGGCGCCCGCCTGTAAAAACTCACGCCGCGTCTTGAACAGTTCCCCCTTGTTCCGACCATTCCCGTCCCCGGAACAAACAGGCGGTGAATCTTCCGCAAGAAAATCAAACATGAGCTCTGAGGGTTTTCGTGGCAAGGCGCAGGAACCGAGATCAGTTCCCCATTCTCCGTCAACTATGACACAAATTCACGCTGGCCGTCTAGTAAGCCCGGGCCTCTTTTTGGTATATTCTGACCTCATTCGCGCCCTAAGTGGGCCCTTTTTGGAATAATTCCGCCAATTCAGCCCCATCACTCAAGGGCCTCCAGTGAGCAATGCGACACCGCTGATCAAGAAGCTCAGGGTGACCGTCGCAACCAATTCCCCATCTCTCCACAGCCGTCGTGACCTCCGGTGACAAGGATGTCCCCAAGCGACTCCACCCCCCCGTCCCGGCTTCTTGCGTCACACCAGAATCCTCAAGCACATGCTCATCATGACTCCCGCGATCCCTCTCATTCTCAAAAAAAGCTAAATTTTTATTTTTACATTTTTATTATTTAGCTCATATTTAGCTCATGACAACTTCAACACGTAGCCCCAGGTTTCCTTTCATCCCGTTGCAGCGGGCCCTCAAACACACGCTCACCCTCCACGAGCACTTCAAAACCGCCGCCACTCCAGCCCCAAAAGCCATGAAGGCGCTCGGCTTCGATACCATGAGCGGTAAAGCCAATAAATTGATCGCCGCCCTGCGCGCCTACGGGTTGGTGACGGTCGACAAACAAAGGGTCCGAAAGATCACCGTTACTCCGACAGGCTTCCGCCTCGCAAAAAATTTCTCCGCTCCCAAATCTCTTAACGCCCTCCGCCTCGCCGCCCTCGCCCCCACCCCCTTCCGCAGACTCTGGGAAAATCGCCCCGGCATCACGGAAGAAAAACTCGCCGCCGCCCTCAAAAAACGAAACTTCACCGAGCAAGGTGCCGAACGCGCCGCGAAGGTCTACATGGCCAACGTCCGCTTCGCCCAACTCGAAGACACCGACTTCCGCGCCTCGAATAATCTTCCCCCCGCTCCCGTACCCCAAACCGTGACGATTCCCGCCCGCCCCCCAACCCTCCGCCAGGGTGCCGCCGCTAAACCCGGCCAAAAACTCCAAGTTCCCCTCGGAAAAACCTTCGCCGCCATCCCGGCAAACCTTTCCGAACCCCATTTCAAACTCCTCATGCAAACCCCCCGCCTCTGGAAACAAACCCTGAACGGCACATTGAAATAACACGCCTTCCACGATTACTCTTGTGTCTCGGCCCGCCGCGCTCCCCCAAGCGTGGCGGGCCTTTTTCATACCAAAATCCCCGCCTCCTCATGAAGGATTACCCCCCATAAACCCGGTTAACCGTAGCCACCCCCCCGCACCCAGGCACCGTGTAGTCCACCCGTTTGGGCACTTAATCCCACCCGTAAAATAAGAAACTGAGGATG
>JBCDBW010000080.1:0-21359 GCA_039182965.1 Verrucomicrobiota bacterium | reverse complement strand
GACCTGCCGGCGTCCCCAGAACCGCCCCGCTCACCGCCTCCACCACCGCTCCTTTCACGCCGTTCCCGTCCCGAAACCGAACTTCCCGCTTCGCCGGATGAACGTTCACGTCCACTTCGCAAGGATCCATCTCCAAAAACAAAAACGTAACCGGATACTGCCCCTTCATCAAAGCCGTGTGATACCCCTCTCTTAATGCATACTGCAACAAAGGCGCCTCCACAGGACGCCCATTCAAAAAGACGAACTGCTGACTCCGGTTCGAACGCCCGATGCCCGGCCGACCGATCAGCCCCCAAATCGCGACCCCGTTGCGCTCCTTACGAGGTACTTCAACTAATTCGGAAACCAACTCAACCCCCACCAAGCCTCGCACCCGGTCAATCAATGCCCTCGTCGCCGGCAGCTGAAACACTGCCCGCTCATCCCGAATCAAGGTGAACGAAATCTCCGGATGCGCGATTGCCTGCACCCGCGTTTGATGCTCCACATGACTGAATTCGGTATTCTCCGTCCGTAAAAATTTCCGTCGCGCCGGTAAATTGTAAAACAATGAACGCGCTTCAATCTGCGTTCCGGGAGCATCCCCGCTGTCTTTCACCCCACTCAACTTCCCTCCCTTAATTTCGATCGCCGTCCCACTCAAGGCCTCACGCTCCCGAGTCGACAACCGAAATCGCGATACACTCGCAATGCTCGGCAAGGCCTCTCCGCGAAAACCCAATGTCGATATCGCCGCCAAATCCTCCTTCGTCGCAATCTTGCTCGTCGCATGACGCTCCACCGCCAACAACGCATCCGTCCGATTCATCCCCACCCCGTCATCCACCACCCGAATCAATGATATCCCCCCGCGATTCACCACCACCTCAATCCTTCGCGCCCCGGCATCAATACTGTTCTCCACCAATTCCTTCACAACCGAAGCCGGACGCTCGATCACCTCGCCCGCGGCAACCTGACTCACCAAATCATCCGGAAGTAGTCTGATCTTCGCCATGAAACTGTCCTAACGTCCCAATCCAATATGCCAATGCCGACCGTCGGCCCGTCAGTTGACCCTGCCGCCCCTCTCTGGTAACGTCTCCAAAGTATGATTACGGTTACCGAAAACGCCGTCAAACATCTTCACGATCTCGTCGAAAGCGCCGGAAAATCGACCAACCACGGCCTTCGCCTGTCCGTCGAGCGAGGCGGTTGTGCCGGCTGGCAATACGCCATGAAGGTAGACCTCGCCCATGACGGCGATCATACGATCCCCTGCGACGGCGCCAACCTCTACGTCTCCCCCGAAAGCCTCGAACTCCTCAAAGACTCACAGATCGACTACGTCGATTCTCTGACCGACGCCGGATTCAAAATCAACAACCCAAATGCCGCCCGCTCTTGTGGCTGCGGTTCGTCCTTCGAAGCCGCCGAAGAAGGAAAAGAACCAGAATACGATCCCTCTAATGATGGTTCCGCCTGCGGTTCCCACGAAGAGGATCAAGTACCCCCCAATGCCTGATCAGCGTCACCCCTGGCGCGCGCACCTGCCCTATTTCATTGGAAAACAATTTTCTCACCAGTAGCCGGGAAACAGTCAGCCGCGCCATGAAAAGTCGCGCGGGAAATCGACGCCTCAACTCCTTCGTCATTTGGACGGTCATCATTTCACTTCTCGTCGCGGCAAACGTCGCCATCTGGACCTTCAGCCTCTACGTCTTCGGCTATCCGGAAAAATCCTTCAACTACAATTTCCTCGTCAGACTCGACAAACTCAGCCCTCCAACAAGCTACACCATCTACAACGCACCACGCGGCCGCTTCCTCAGTTCGGAAAAACTCTACACAAAGTATTACCCCTACAATCCAAAGCAACTCGCCACCGCCAACGCGCTCCTCAAACGCGATTACGTCCGGAACTACAAGGATTCAACCACCCGCATCGACTACCTCCGCGGAAAGTTCAAGGTCTACTTCGTCCGCGAACTCACAAAAGATGACATCTTTCCAGAAGGCCAGGTCATCCGCGCCTTCGATCCCGACTTCCCGCAGATGATTGTCGAAGCCATTCTCCCTGCCGGAGATGAACCAGCCGATCCATACGAGGTCGGCGATGTCTTCGTCGCCGATGGCAATGGGAGAGCGCTCTTCGCGACGCCCCTCCATATTCAACCCATAGAAGACTACCAAATCTGCTTCACTCTCGTTCCCCTCGTCTATGGCGACATCAATATCACAAGCGATCGTAAAACAAACATTGCTGCGCCCGCAAAAATTAATATGGCAAGCCCAATGCCAGTGACTAGGGAAACACTCTTCACCGTCCCGGTTCCCCAGCCGGCCATCAGCCCCGACGACGACGAAGCCGCTTGAACTCAGAATCCGTCATTCTATAAGAACCGACTCCAACACCATCGGGCACTATTCGAAACAGGTCCGTCGAAACAAATAACGCTAAGGAGAGTCGCCTGCTTCTTCACTCCCGCGATCGATCCGAATCACAACCTCTCCCTCCCGATACAGATCCAGCCGGTCTCGCGCAATCGTCTCAAGATAATTCGCATCCGTTCGCAACCACTCCAGACGAGACGCCAGCATATCCCGCTCCACGAGTGCCTCATCGCGCTCAACCGTCAAACGCGTCAGCTGTGCGTCAAGTTCACGATGCCGGTCGATCTGCGGCCAAAACATGGAAAGCGCTCCACCCATCAACACCACAAGAAAAACCGCGAACAAAACTCGGCCGAGACGCTGCCAAATATCGAGACGTCCCTCGTCGTCCTCACCAAATTCCAATGCATGATGCGGTCTCTGCTTCAAATACTCTCTCCTGATCTCGCCTTCCTTGATATCCCGGCTCGCGTCAATGCTTCAAACGCCACACCGCCCATCACACATTCATCTTCCCCCCATACACCGCCGCATCCCCCAGTTCTTCCTCGATTCGCAACAGCTGATTATACTTCGCAATCCGATCTGAGCGACTCAATGAACCCGTCTTTATCTGACCGGCATTTGTCGCCACCGCAATATCCGCAATGGTGCAATCTTCCGTCTCACCAGAACGATGACTGATGACCGAAGTGTATCCGTTGTCCGCCGCCAGCTGAATCGCATCCAAGGTTTCCGTGAGCGACCCAATCTGGTTCACCTTCACCAAAATCGAGTTCGCCACACCCAAATCAATACCCTTCTGAAGGAAGTCCACGTTCGTAACAAACAAGTCGTCCCCGACTAACTGCGTCCGATCACCAATTTTTTCCGTGAGGTTCTTCCACCCGTCCCAGTCGTTCTCGTCACAGCCGTCTTCGATCGAAATAATCGGATACTTCTCCTGCAACGCCGCATAATAATCCGCCATTTCTTCGGACGTTCGCTCAGACCCATCCGACTTCTTAAAGACGTATTTTCCTTTGCTCGCGTCGTAAAACTCGCTCGATGCAACATCCAACGCGATCGCGACTTCATCACCAAGAGAATACCCCGCCTTTTCCACCGCCTGCGCAATCGCCGCCAAGGCATCATCCGCCGAATCCAGATTCGGAGCAAAACCCCCTTCATCGCCGACCGCTGTCGATAGGTGACGATCATGCAAGACCGCCTTCAACGCATGAAAGATCTCCGCACCACAACGCAACGCCTCACGAAAACTCTCTGCCCCCCGCGGCATGATCATAAACTCCTGAAAATCAATCGGCGCATCCGAATGCTCGCCGCCGTTGACAATATTCATCATCGGGACCGGCAACACCGTCGCCCCGTCTCCGCCAAGATACCGATACAAAGGCAAACCAGACGCTGACGCCGCCGCATGCGCCGTGGCCAAAGAAACACCAAGAATCGCATTCGCCCCAAGCTCCTTCTTGTTCGCGGTGCCATCCAGATCAATCATCGCACGGTCAACCGCTTTCTGGTCTGACGCGTCCATGCCCTTCAAGGCAGGTGCAATCCGATCATTCACCGCAGCCACCGCTTTCAGCACTCCCTTCCCCAAATACCGCTCCGAGTCACCGTCGCGCAATTCCCATGCCTCATGCTCCCCCGTGCTCGCCCCGCTGGGGACCATCGCACGCCCTTTCGCACCGCCACCCAAGGCCACTTCCACCTCCACAGTCGGGTTCCCTCGAGAATCCAAGATCTCTCTCCCATGAATCGTCTCAATCGTCAGTTCTGCCATGATGCCTTACTCGTTAAAATACATTAAGTTCAGGTTAGTTGGATATAAAAAAGATCGAAATTTGTGGAATTTTTAGTGAATCAGGCTGAAGCGCCCGCATCCGCGGCATGCTTCACGATCCCCTTGATGGTCACCACCCGCGGGGGAGCCCCTTCCTCCGCTGCCGGAATCGCCGCTTCTTCTCCCAGCTCCTTCCCCACCAACGCTTTTCCTAACTCGGAAATATAAGCCACAATCCGCTTCTCCGTATCCGTGTCCCACGCTCCTAAGATCGTGTATTCCATCTCTTCCCCCGTCTCAACCTCTTCCAATTGAACCCGCGTCCCAATTCCCACCTTCGAATCATCCGCTTCTGCGAAATCCGTTCCACGGGCCATGCTCAACTCCCGCTCCATCTCGCTCTTCCGCCGCATCAACACCGCCTGCATCTGCTTCGCCGCTTTGTACTCAAAGTTCTCACGCAAATCCCCATACGAACGAGCAACCGCAATCTCCTTGGAGTTCTCAGGAATCTTCTTCTGGATCAAATCATCCAGTTCCTCCTTCCGCCGCTCCAAACTCTCCCACGAAACAATCAAACCCGCTTCTTTCTGCTCTTGCTCGTCGCTCACCAATGCCTGCGCCTCCGGATGCGTCTTGATCACCCGCGCCAGAACTGACCGCCGATCCAGCTCATCAAACACCGGCGACATCAATAGCCTCCGTCCAAATGCCATGACGTGACTGATGTCCATAGGTCGAACAAGATCTGGAATCAAATCCATGTCGTCCATGACCACGTCACGCAACCGATTCGTTCCCCGAACATTCTCGTCGTAATGATCCCGCTCCAAGGCATGCATGATCGCTCCCACCAGCTCCCCATCAAAGGCCCCGGCTCCGGCCCCCTCCCGCTCACGACAAAGCCATGCCAAAACATCGGAAGGAAGCTGACGATCGCGGACCCCCTTCTGCAGATGGGTCGTCAACGCCTCAATCTCGCCGTTCTCAGCCACAAACTTGGTGATCTCGGAAATACTCTTAGAACCCGCGTCTTCGAGTAATCCAATCACTTTGTCCGTCCAGTCATCCCCGTAAGCATCAGGAAACGCCCCCAGTAGCATGCGCTGCCGACTCACCGGAAACTTGTTGAGATGCTCCCCGATACTCCCTTCCTGCTTCTTGACGATGTCCGCGAGGGTCAACCCGTCCTCAGGCACCCCAAGACCCGCGACTTCACGCGCCAACTCGTCGCGCCCGGCAACCAGCTCAACAACTTCGGCCGGACTCACCCGCAACGCCGTGGCTCCCGCTTCGTTTACCTCCGCCACCACCGCACTCAACTGCTCCACAGGATCATCAAAGGCACCAAGGTCTTTGATGATGGCCGATAACGCTTTGCTCTTTTCCTTTAGGTTCGAAGCCGATTGAAAATCCTCAATCAAGGAATCAGCAGGACTCAAATCCGATGCTCGCAACCCAAGCGGCTCATTGCGTTTGGACGGCACCACAAAGGAACGATCCTGCCGCAGTTTCCGCTTCGCCCCGTCCCACCACTTCTTATAAGCCGAATCATCAATCACACTCCCCTTTAACTCGTCCTCAAGATGGTCCAAATACATCTCACCACCAAAACTCTCCAAAACAAGCCGCACCAATCCCGCCGGATCCGATCCCGCCATCTCCTTCAATTCATCCAAGGCCGAAAAGCGCCGGGCCAGCAAATGCGTCTCCTCAATCGGACTCACCGATTTCGCCGCAAATTCCAGCTTCATCTCGTGACCGGGTCTCCCCTCAAAATCGATCGCCACCCGGTCTCCTAGCAAGTCCCAGTCCTTCACCCGTCCACCTCCCCAGCTCTTGTGCTTACAATAGACTCCCGGCTCAAGGTCCGATAATGCCTCAGCCGCCACGCGAGTGAGTCGGCCGCTCGCGACCAGCTTTTCCAGTTCAGGGTTCATGCAGGTGTGAACATAGTGAGAGCCAACCCCGCGCCAAGTAAAATTTAGGGGTTGCCATCACTTCTTACTTACTGAATAATCGAAAATTCCCATGAAGAAGTGCATCCTCATCACCCTTATCGTTGGCTTCGCCGGTCTCGCCTACGCTGACATTCAAGCGCCTCCTGGCGCCCGTCTCGAACCCGGCCGCAAGCTCAGCCGCGCCTTCGCCAATATTCTCTACGGAGTCGGCGAGATCCCCAACACCTGGAACCGTCGCCTCGCAACCGGTGACGCGAGTGCCGCTTTCGCCGAAGCCGTCGTCCGCGGGAGCTTCCGCGGTGTGTGCCGCCTTGGCTACGGCGCCTATGAACTGGTCACCTTCCCGTTTCCCACATACAAAGGAAGCTATCGCGCCCCTTATAACAATCTGGCATACGACCCCAATCACGGCTTCGCAGAATACCCGCCCGAGTTCGGCTTCAAATCCGCAAGTCCCTACAGCAGACTAACCCCTTACTAGTAAGCCGAGACGGTTACCCGACTCTCCTGAAACTCTTCAAAAAAGTCCCGAAAGAATCCCCAACCCCCAGAAAAGAAAAACCCGTCGTGGCCATCACCATGACGGGTTTTTCTTTGCCCGCATCGACACTCCGATGGGCCAACACTTTCGGGTTGTGTTAAAGCATCAAATTCAGCGCCCGCGCCCGCTTGATCTCACGGGTGATCTTGCGATGCAACTTCGCGGAAACACCGGTCGTCCGGCGCGGGTAAATCTTTCCAGTCTCAGAAACAAACTTCGAAAGATACTCCGGATTCTTGTAATCAACATTCTCCAACGCGATATCCAAACGCCGACGTGGCATCTTCCGATTCGTCCGGCGGAAATTAGCCGCCCGTTCTTTCGTCTTCGGTTCCATATGCTCTGACTTGGTTCTCTCTCAGCTCTAAATTCAACAAGCTCCTAACGCAACTCGCGATGCAAAGTCCTCCGCTTGAGGTGCGGATTGAACTTCACTTTCTCCAAACGCCCCGGGGTCCGCAAGCTCTTCTTGTTACGCGTCGTCACATAGCGCGACGGCGGTTTGCCTTGCTCCTTGGCCTCCGTGCATTCCAGTATGATAACGTCTCGTGCCATGACTTCCTAAGTTTCTCCCATAAATGAGTCGGTCACTCTAATCTACTTTTTGTCGTCTTCAAGCGCTTCCCCAACATCCACCTCCTTACCATCGCCTTCGTTCAGCCCGAAAAGCGAACGAACCGAATGCCGCTGATATCCGTTGTGGCGCTCTCGCTCTAGCTCAGCCTGACACTCCACCGTGAACCGCGCAAAAGGAATCGCTTCCAATCGCGCCTTGGCAATCTTGCTGCCCGATATTTCACAAATACCGTAGGTCCCCTCTTCAACCCGCTTCAACGCCTCTTCAATCTCATACAAAGCATCCTGCTCCTGAGACAAAAGGTTTAAGGCAAAATCACGGTCATAAGCATCGCTCCCGGCGTCAGCCTGATGCATCCCAAATGCAGACGCCTCGCTCCCCTCGGCACGCGAACGCAAGTTGTCCTGCGCCACCCCCGCCATCGAATCCACCAACGCATCCCGCAACTCAAGCAACCGCTGATGCTGACGCTTCTCAAATGCCGAAAGCTTGACCGGCTTCTTGCGCTTCGGAGGGACCACCTCCTCCGCCTCAACTTGAGCCTTGCGCGAAGAAACAGGTTTCGCCGCCACGGTCTTCTTCTTTGCAACCACCTTCTTCTTCGTCGGCGATGCCTTCTTCGCAGGCACCTTCTTCTTGGCGGCAACCTTCTTCTTGGCGGCAGCCTTCTTCTTCGTGGTTCCTACCCTCTTCGCAGGAGCCGCCTTCTTCTTGGCAGGCGCCTTCTTCTTCGCCGCCACTTTCTTTTTCGCGGGCGCTTTTTTCTTGGAGGGTGCCTTCTTCTTCGCCGGTCCCTTCTTCTTTGTCGTCGTCGCTTTCTTTTTGACCATTTCCTTGGGGTTGATGCTTCGTTAGGTCCAAATTCTCAACTCATCCGCCGGGCTACACCCCTGGGTTAAACCGCTTGCCACACCCGGATTCCCCGCAATAACAAGCACTGGAGCCGAAAAAGTGGCGACTATTTACGTCCATTTCCCAGCCTCTGCAAGGGCAAATAACCAAGAACCCCAAATTTCGTTACCCCGCGAACCGGCCCATGATTTTTCCCCGTTTTGCAAGGGATTTCCACTTACACTCGCCCGCCGATTGTGATACTTTGAACGTGAAATATAATCCCTCAAGGCGACAATGAATCCCCGATTGGGCGCCTCGTTCCCAACCATCCCCTAAACCTATGAAAAGCCCCGAGTCCACGATCACATCAAACGCCGATCAATGGGAAGAACGCTTACAAGAGGCAAATCGGCTCGCCGAAACTGGAAATACAGTGGGCGCGGCCCAACGGGTCATCGATGCGCCCACACCGCCTGAAAGCGAAGAACAGCTAGCAGCCGCTTACGAACTGTGCCTCGATGAAAAGCCCGCCGAGATGCGTTCCCTTGGCGAAAGCTTCCTCGAACAAAATCCCGAAAGCGCCACTGCCCACATGGTTTGCGCACAGCTTGCCTCCCACAGTGGAGACGTCGAAGCCACCCGCACCCACTACGAGAGTGCCATCACTCTAAACCCGGAATACCAAGACGAAGACATCGACGCATGGCTCGAGGAAAATGCCGACGCCATCCCTCCCGATCCCACAGACGCTCCCGACAGCCCGGACATTCCTCCCCCTGCAACCGCCGTCCCTCCAGCGGCTGCCGCCATCCCCGATCCCGGGGCCATCCCTCCTCCCGCAGCCGCCGTCCCTCCTCCTGAACCCGGGGCGATCCCTGCCCCAAACCTCACCGTAGAGGCCGCCCCAGCTCCAAGTCCCGCCGGCAACGTTGAGGACGAAGTCGCCCCGGTCACCCCCGTCAAACTGACCAAATCACCTGCCCCAGCCCTGGAACGGCAAGAAGCCTCACACGCCGACGAACTCCGGGAGGAGGCACTTGCCGCCACCGGACTCGATACCGTCAGCCCCTTTGATCACATCGAAGTCGTTCGTACCGATGCCCCACGCAAGGACACTAAGGAGAAAGCATCCGCCATCGGCATCGCCGTGCTAGCTCACGCACTCATTTTCTTCATCCTCACACTGATCGTCGTCGCAGTCCCCCGCGCCAATCCACCCCAAATCCGCGCCATCGCAGCACCAAACAGCGATGTTCCACCGGACCCCACAAAGAAGGAGGTCCAAAAAATGGCCAAACCAAATCCAGCGAGTGCCAGTCGCGTCAACGTCATCAGTGTAAACAACACGTCCGCCGTGAATGTGCCCGTCGTGGTGGACCCCATCGATTCTCTGGAACCCATCGGTGTCGGCGCCGACTTCGGAATGCAAATGTCCTTCGGAGCCGACGGCGCGGGCAATGTCTCCTTTTTCGGCTCCCAATCGGCCGCGCAAAAAGTCGTATTCGTGGTCGATGCATCCGCTTCCATGTCCTCCAAAGTCCAAGGCAGCAACATCGACAAATTCGCTCTCATGCAACAAGAGCTGACAAAGTCCGTGAAGCAGCTCCCGCCCGGAATCGATTACCAAGTAATCTTCTTCGCCGGCCCTTGCTGGTATGCGGGAGATGATGTTTCCAGGGAGAAGGAAACGAAAGACGGAAACATGGGTCAGCTCGTCAAAGCCGGAAAAGAAGAACACTTCTGGTTTGAAGGCCCCTACCCCAAAGACCGCAACCCGAACGGCGGCACTGCCCTCTACCACTACGAAGAAGAAGACGAAGACAAACTCCCGAAGGCCGAGTGGATTAGCTCTTCCAAAGCAAATATCCACAAGACCACGCGCCACATCGAGGAATGCCCTAAAATCTTCGGCACCGATTGGCGATGGCCATTGCGTATGGCAATGAATTTGGAACCAGACGTCATCTACTTCATGACGGACGGCGCTTTCGGACTTAGAGGAGAAGATGTCATCGGCGACCTCGTGACCTACAATCGACGAAAAAGTCGCGCCAAGGTAAATACCATCTGTCTTATGGAACTGAAGGCCTACGAAGAACTCCAAGAACTTGCCGACAAAACCAAAGGAGAATTTACACTCGTGCTCTTCGATGGCACCACGCTTCACGGCAAAGAGATCGACAAATGGATTAAAGAAAATCCCGGTCTCGTCCAATAGACACTGCCGGCGCCTACCCCAAAGGATACTCGCTCCTCCGCAACCCCCCGCCCAAGCAGTCTCCACTGCAATCCCCAGGCGGGCCTCCCGCGCGCGCCGTTCGCCTGAAAGACATGGAATTTATCCGCTATAAACACGCCCGCTTCTCCGCCCGCTTTCCCGCCCACTATACCTACTCGCCTTCCCACTACTGGATGGCCCCCATTCCCGAACAGCCAAACCAATGGAAAATTGGATTCACCAAATTCGCGACCCGCATGCTCGGCGAACTCGTAGACGCCGAATTCTCAGTCGCGCAGGGAGATTCCGTTTCTCCCGGCATGGAAATCGGCTGGGTCGAAGGCTTTAAGGCCGCTAGCGATGTGCTCTGCGTCATGAATGGCAATTTCACTGGCGATAACCCCGCACTCCAAGTGGATGCCTGCATCGTTCGCTCCGATCCTTATGTGGATGGCTGGCTCTATTCCGTCACAGGAAGTCCGGAGGAACAATCCCTCGATGCCGAGGGTTATATCAAACGACTGGACGAGACCATCACCCGGATGCAAGCTCAAGAAGAACGTAATCAGGATCCTTCCTCACCCGCTGGACCATGAACCGAAAATCTCGCTACATCATGATCGGAGGTTTCCTCGGAGCCGGGAAAACCACTTCCATCCAGGCTTTTGCCGAGCACCTCGATAGCCAAGGAGTAAGAGTCGGCCTCATTACCAACGACCAAGGGGCCGGCCTCGTCGACTCCGCCCTCGCACGCTCCCATCACTTTCCCGTCCAAGAGATTTCTGGAGGTTGCTTCTGCTGCCGATTCAATTCCCTCATGGACGCGGCACGACAATTGACCACCGAAACCCGCCCTGACGTCTTCCTCGCAGAACCCGTCGGAAGTTGCACCGACCTTGTCGCCACCGTGAGCCTACCGCTACAGAAAATTTACGGACAAGACTATGAGGTCGCACCGCTGTGCGTTCTCGTCGACCCCGTTCGCGCCCGTCGAATTCTCGAACTTGAACCCGGTAAACGCTTTTCAGACAACGTCCGCTACATTTACCTGAAGCAACTCGAAGAAGCCGAACGAATCGTCATTAACAAAACAGACCTCGTCGATTCAGACCAGCTCGATCAATTAATTGCGTCCCTGAAAGAACGCTTTCCCCACGCCCGGATCTCCATGATGTCTGCCCGCGAAGGCAACGGCCTCGAGTCGTGGTTCCAATCCATGCTCACCGAAGAAATGAACAGTAGCCGCTTCATGGAGGTCGACTACGAGCAATACGCCGATGGCGAAGCTCTCCTTGGCTGGCTCAATTGCTCGATCGAACTGGAACATCCCGACGGGCAGGATTTCGACGGCAATAACCTTCTTATGGATCTCTCCACCACATTGAGAGACAAAATGAAGAGTGAAGGGATCGAGATCGCGCACCTCAAAATGACCCTGAACCCCGTCGGCGCCCCTCTCGAAGTCGCTGCGGCCAATATCGTTCGCACAGATCAAGACCCCGAACTCTCCCATCGGCTCGTCGATCCAGTCGACACCGGACAATTACTCTTGAATATGCGCTGTGAAGCCGATCCCGCACTCCTCGACGATGCAACGCGTCACGCGTTCTCAGAGATCCTGTCGACCCGTTTTCGTCTCGATTTCAAAGAAACCCATCGCGAGCATTTCCGTCCTGCTCCCCCCCAACCAACCCATCGACTCACCACGCCTTGAAGGATTTGAAACCTCACCTGTCTAAGCACCGTTCTCCCAATGGCCCCCGCGCCTCAGCCTCGTTCCATACACACGCATGATTCTCAAACTCGCCGGCCGCATCCTGAGCACCACGGACCATCGCCATTTGGCCAAAATGGCGTGGAACTTCGGCTTCAAAGGCATGCGCTCGGTTCAGCTGTTTAAAAAACGCCTCAAAGAGGGCATCTACTTTCCACCGTTTCTCTATATATCCGTCCTGAACTCTTGCAATCTCCGTTGCCAAGGCTGCTGGGTCGATGTCGATAAACCACAAACCAAAATCGAACTCGAAGAACTCAACCGCCTCATCGAGGACGCCAAAAATCATGGCAATAGCTTTTTCGGCCTGCTCGGCGGCGAACCCTTCCTGCATCCCGATCTCCTCGATCTTCTCGCCCAACATCAAGACTGCTTCTTCCAAATTTTTACGAATGGTCAGCTCATAACGGAAAAGAAAGCCCGCCGCATGCGACAACTCGGAAACGCCACCCCGCTGATTAGCGTCGAAGGCACCGAGGTCGTCAGTGACCAACGCCGGGGCAAACCCAATGTCCTCTCACGCACCCTCCGCGGACTCGATAATTGCATCGAAAATAAACTCCTAACCGGCGTCGCTACCAGCCTATGCCAAAGCAACATCGATGACCTCCTCACCGAAAAATGGCTTCGCACCCTGATCGATAGGGGGGTCCACTACGCTTGGTATCATACCTACCGTCCGGTCGGGCCAAAAATTCATCCCGAGCTTGCCCTCTCCCCTCAACAAGCCCGTCGGGTCCGCCAGTTCGTGGTCGATATGCGCGCCAAACTCCCACTCGGCCTGATCGACGCCTACTACGCCCACGATGGCCAGGCCCTCTGCCCCATGGCCACCGGTATCAGCCACCACATCTCACCGGGCGGCGCCATTGAACCATGCCCGATCATTCAGTTCGCCACCGAGAATATTAAAGACAGTCGCGGCGTATACGAAGCAATTACCCAGTCCGCCTTCCTGAAAGACTTTCGCGAGACCGCCGCCGAAAACACGCGCGGATGCATCGTGCTCGAACGACCCGATCTCGTCGAAAATCTCGCAATAAAACACGCCGCCGGAGATACCACCATCAGACAAACCGCCATCGCCGAACTGCGCTCCATGCAACCCCAAGTCAGCCAATACCTCCCGGGAGAAGAGATCCCGGAGAAACACTGGATGTATCGCCTCGCCAAAAAACACTTCTTCAACGACTTCGGCGCCTACGAAAAATTAAAATCCCCCTCACCTCGAGAGAAGTCTGTTGCGATTCACTAACAGAATGTCGAAGATTCTTTACTGCCGATGCGCCTTCGCCCAAGCCGTCCCCGATGGCGTTAAAAACGATGTCCTGAAAAGCCTTTGCGCTTCCAAGCTCTCATTCGAAACAGTGTCCGACCTCTGCGAAATGTCTGCTCGTCAAGACCCTCAACTGAAAGCTATCGCCCAAGCCGCGGAGTCAGACACCGTGAAGATCGCCGCCTGTGAACCCCGCGCCGTAAAATGGCTGTTTCACGCCGGAAAAGCCCCTCTCCCCAACCAGGAAAACGCCGTCGAAGTCCTGAACATGCGCGAGCAAAGCGCCGAGGAAATTTCCCACAAACTTGCTTCGGATACCTGATTCCAATGCTCATTAAAACAGAGTCGCAACCTTTCCTCGTCCTCCTCTACGAAGGCGCCGGTGCCATCAGCGTAAATAATGATACCCGCTTTGCGCTCACTTCCAGCCTCCTCGACCACGGTTACTCCGTCACTCGCACCGCTTCCAACCCAGACCTCGCTCTCTTGCCGGATACCGACCGAATTCTCGTTCTAGGCAACTTCCAAGGCAACGCTCCAGCCCTCGAAGACAACGAAGGAAAAGTTGATATCGCAACTCACGATATGCATGGCCTCGATACCGCCGCCATCCTCGCTGCCGTCGAGTCTTTCCGCAATGAACGCCCCCTCAATCAACCCGCCTCCGCCGTCGGGAACGGTGGACCTCTCTCTCCGAATACTTCCAAGACATGGAAGCCATGGTTCCCCGTGATCGACTACGACCGGTGCACAAACTGCATGCAATGCCTCAGTTTCTGCCTCTTCGACGTCTACGGAGTCGACGACGATCAAAGAATACAAGTTCAGAATAACGACAACTGCAAAACCAACTGCCCAGCCTGCTCTCGCGTTTGCCCTGAAGTCGCAATCATGTTCCCAAAATACGGGTCCGGCCCAATCAATGGCGCTCCCGTTAGCGAATCAGACGTCAACCGGGAAAAAATGAAGGTTGATATCACATCTCTCCTCGGCGGGGATATCTACGCCAGCCTCCGCGAACGAAGCGAAGCGGCCAAATCCCGTTTCTCAAAGGAGCGCAGTCCCGACAAAGCCCTCAACGAACGAAAAAAATGCCTCACAAAACTCCAACAAGACGGCTTCATCCCGCCAGAAGTCCTCGCCAGTATTGATCTCACCGAGCTCCCATCCCCCGAGGAAATCATGCGAAAAGCCGAAGCCGCCGCCGCCCATGCAAATGGAAACGGCGCATCACAACCAATAGTGACCCCCAATAAACAAGACTCTCAGGAGACCCCGACAACCGCATCGGCGAAATAATATCGCTTAGCCGCCCGTTAGAAATACCGTAAATTATATTCCTAATCACAATATTTTTATCCATCATCGCTCACACCCGCCCTCCCCGTCTATGTCCGAAATCCAAAGCGTCAAAGTGCCAAAGCCCGTCCCCATAACGACGACCCGCTTCCGGCAACCCAAAAAAAATATCCCGCAAACCAAAACCGAACGGGACGCTCTCCTCCACTACATCCGCCAATACGTGGAGCGAAAAAATCCCGTTCCCCCAATGCCGCTCGACGAGCTGGAAGTTCACGCACGACACATCCTCGACGACACTGGCTTCGACAAAATTCATCTCCACTACACCGCCGTTTGCCTGAACAACGAAATGTGGCGGGAGACCCTCGCTTCTATACCCTACGAACGCCGCCTCCTCCTCATGCCAAAATGCTTGCGCGTCGAGGAGAAGTGTCCCGCTCCCTTCGACGAGTTTGGCCTTCTCTGTAAGCAATGCGGCCTCTGCACCATCCAGGACTTTCAAAATGAAGCCGAACGCCTCGGCTATGCCGTGCTCGTCGCAGAAGGGTCTGCCGTCGTCATGTCCCTGATCCAAACCGGTAAAATTGAAGCCATAGTCGGCATCTCATGTCTCCCCGTCCTCGAACGCACCTTTCCATATGTCGAAGCCGCTGCCATTCCCTCAATCGCGGTCCCGCTCCTTCAGGACGATTGCATCAACACCACCGTCGATGATGATTGGGTGTGGGACTACATCCACCTCACTTCCGACGATAGCACCCGTCGCCTCAACCTGAATGCGCTCCATGATGATGTCCGTAGCTGGTTCTCGTCCGACTCCATCGAGACCATTATGGGCCCCCCGAAAGGAGAACAGGAGGCCATCGCACGCGAATGGCTCGCACGCGATGGGAAACGCTGGCGCCCCTTTCTCACCATTGCTGCCTTCCAAGCCCTTCGCGATGATCGCGAAGAACCTATCCCCGATGATATCAAGAAAATCGCTGTCGCAGTGGAGTGTTTCCACAAGGCCTCCCTGATCCACGATGATATCGAAGACGAAGACTTCGGTCGCTACGAACAGCCCACCCTCCACGTTGAACATGGCCTCCCCGTAGCTCTCAATTCGGGAGATCTTCTCATTGGTGAGGGCTATCGTCTCATTGGCGAGTGCATTGCTAGCGATGCTCAGAAGACTCAAATGGTCCTCGCCGCATCCGTCGGACAACGCGAACTATGCCGAGGCCAGGGAGCAGAACTAATCTGGGCAAAGAAGCCAAGCCCGCTCAAATCCGCTCAAGTTCTGGAAATCTTTCGACAAAAAACAGCTCCCGCCTTCGAAGTAGCCCTCCAACTCGGCGCCGCCTATGCGGGCAAGCTCCCAGAGGTCGCCGATGTAATCAAGACCTACTCCGAGAACTTGGGTATCGCCTACCAGATCCGTGATGACATGGACGACCTCGGTGAGGACGCCGGTGACAACCATCTCGAACAAATGCGCCCCAGCGTCCTCTTAGCTGTCGCCCGGGAAAGAGCGAAAGGTGATGATAAAGCGCTCCTCGAATCGCTCTGGAGCCACGAAGATCTGGAAAACACGGCCATCCACAAAATTCGCACGCTAGCTCACGAGGTGAAGGCAGATGACAAGTGCCTGCTCCTTCTCGAAACCTATAAGGAACAAGCCATTCGCTCTCTTCAAGATCTCGACAATTCCAACTTAAAAGGTCTCCTTCGCCGGGTCATCGGCAAAATCTTCAACGACCTCGAGATCAAAGGATGGTGCCGCGAGTTCGAAGTCAAAAACGGCACGGTCGATTCGGAGGGCACGGCACCCTCTCAGGCCCCGGCGGCAACCGCCGCCACCGCCAGCTAATCACGGCGACTAGCGCGCCATGAGCCTCCGACTCGAAATGCTCCAGGTCGCGCGCCTTGCGCCCTCGGTTCTGGGGCCGGATGCCAGTGAGTTGATCCAAGACTTCGTGCGATCACAACAACGCACCAACGGAGGCTTCGTAGATCGCGACGGAACAGCCGATCTCTACTACACTTCCTTTGCCATCGATGCGTTGACCGCTCTACAAACCGACCTGCCCGAGTCGACACAAGGCTTTCTCACCGCCCAATCGCCCGAAGAGCTCGACTTCGTCCACACTTGTTGCCTCGCTCGCACGCTTTCAGCCTTCTCAAAGATTCCGCCCGCTCAACCTATTCTCGATTCACTCGAGTCTTGGCGCTCAAACGACGGTGGTTATAACCAAAAACCCGATGCCGAAACCGGCTCAACCTACGCTTGCTTCCTCGCCTATGGCGCCTATGCCGATCATAGTTTGATTCCGCCCTCCCCAGACGGAATAAGGGACTGCCTCACGTCGCTCCAATCCCCAAGTGGTGCCTGGAGCAACGATACCGAGATTCCCGTTCCCAACGTCCCCGCCACCGCCGCCGCCGTAAGCCTTTCCCGTAATCTCCAAATGCCCATCCCAGACACTACCGCCCCATGGATCCTCCAGTGCGCCCAGCCACAAGGCGGGTTTGTCCCGTTCCCCGGGGCACCCTTGCCCGATCTCCTCACCACAGCCGTCGCCCTGCACGCCCTCGATGGTCTTCAAGCCGATTTCAATCACCTCGTCGAACCCTGCCTCGATTTCATTGATACCTTGTGGTCAAACGAGGGTGGTTTTCACGGAAATTGGGAAGACGACAGCCTCGATCTCGAATACACTTACTACGGGCTTCTTGCCCTTGGCCATCTCGCCCTGTGAATCCGTCCCCGATCACACCCTCCGCAAAAACCGATGCCATCAGGACGACACTGGACAATGCCGTCGACGCCCTCCTGAACGAACGCAATCCGGAAGGCCACTGGAAGGGCTGCCTCTCGTCTTCCGCCCTCTCCACCGCCACCGCTATCGTCGCCCTGCACTTTGTCGATGCCGAAAAACATCAAAACCTCATCTCCATGGGCCTCGACTGGCTCGTCCAATATCAAAACGACGACGGCGGTTGGGGCGACACCACCATTTCATTCTCAAATATCTCCACAACCCTCCTTTGCTGGTCGGCTCTCTCGTTTTCTCCGAACCCCCTGGGCGATGCCGCCACCAAAGCAAAAACGTGGATCAAATCGGAGATTGGAGCCCTTGATCCCGATACCATTGCAGAGGCCGTTAAGGCTCGCTATGGGAAAGATCGCACCTTCTCCGTCCCCATTCTCATGACCTGCGCACTCGCCGGTAAGCTCGGCGACTCCCCGATTGAAAACTGGCGGCGCGTCCTCCCGCTACCTTTTGAACTCGCCACGGTCCCCCGTTCTTGGTTCGGTGCCATTGGCCTCCCTGTCGTCAGCTACGCACTCCCTGCTCTCATCGCCATCGGATATGCCCGCTTTCACCACGCACCACCTCCACTTCCAATCCGCTTGATTCGCAATCTGGCCTGGAAGAAAGCCTCCCAACTCCTCACGCGAATCCAACCTCCCACTGGCGGTTTCCTCGAAGCCACACCCCTAACGAGCTTCGTCACCATGGCCCTCGCTGGTGCCAACCAGTCCCGACATCCGGTAATCCCAAAGGCAGTCGCATTCCTCACCGCGTCCGCCCGACCCGATGGATCATGGCCCATCGACTCGGATCTTGCCACTTGGACCACCTCGCTCGCAGTCAAAGCAATCGGATCCAATGTCGATTTTGAACGTGAAAAAGTCCTTAATTATTTGATAATGAATCAGTATAAGGAAGTTCACGAGTTCACGAATGCGCCCGCAGGCGGCTGGGCATGGACCGATCTCGCCGGCGGTGTTCCTGACGCCGACGACACACCCGGCGCTCTCCTCGCGCTCGCCCTCCTCTCCCCAAAATCACCCCATCCGGAAACACTCTCGGCGGCTCAAGACGCCACCACATGGCTTCTCAATCTGCAAAACCGAGACGGGGGAATCCCAACTTTCTGCCGCGGATGGGGAAAGCTGCCATTTGACCGATCAAGCCCCGATCTGACCGCCCACACGCTGCGTGCATGGCACACATGGCGCCCGCACCTTGGTCCAGCGCTCGCACAACAAGTGGACTCCGCCTCTCTTGCGGCCCTCGAATACCTGGAGAATACTCAACAGCCTGATCAATCATGGCTCCCTTTGTGGTTCGGTAACCAATACAGGCCCAATGAAGCAAATCCCACTTACGGCACTGCTGCCGTCCTACTTGCCCTGATTCCCTTGGATCACCCAAAGGCCTCGTCCCTTGCACATTCGGCAGGCAACTGGCTCCTCACAAACCAGAATCCAGATCATGGCTGGGGGGCCGGCCTCGGCACGCCGTCCTCCATCGAAGAAACAGCGCTCGCCCTCGAAGCACTCTCCCGAGCCGCCAATACCCACCCTTCAATCCCCATAGCAGCACTTCAACAAGCAGCAGACCACTTGGCGGCCGCTACGAAAGGCGGCACTCACTTCCCGCCTGCCGCCATCGGATTCTACTTCGCAAAGTTGTGGTATCACGAAAAGCTATACCCCATCATCTGGACGGTCGCCGCCTTGAATGCCTTCACAATTCTGATGAGTCATCGCGATTCTGCAAGCGAATCAGCTTCTTCTTAATCGTCTCCAATTCCACGGTCAACTGATGCGCCGCTTTCAAAACATCCCCTTGTGTGGCCTCGTCTTCCAATGAAGCCACCGCCGGTGAAACCTTCATCATCTGAAGCGCAATCTCTCGACACGCTCCTTGTATCTGATCTATCGCTTCTTCTCGGGTCATGACACCTCACAATAAATCGGGAAATCATAATTCCGCCAAGCTTCGACTCCCACTGGGGCGCTCCCCCCTCTCTAGCTGACCCCACACCCCCTCAAATGCCTCCACCAAACTTGCCCAATCACTCCGCTTGGTCTCCACACCGGCGCTGACTCGGAGAACCCGCCCCATCTCTTCATAGTCGAGCCCCATCGCCTCCATCACGTGCGACGGATTTTCTCTTCCAGAACTGCAAGCCGATCCGGTTGACAAGGCAAAACCCAGTCCACTCAACCGCGTCAGCCACTTCACATTGCGATGGTCTGGCATGACGATCATCGAAGTGTTCCAAAGGCGTTCGCTCCCTTCCCCCACTACTCGCACCCCCGCGATTCGTGTCTTTAGTTCGCTCTCAAACCAATCGCGATCAACACTCATGCCAACACCGTCAATGGTCAAACGCTCACGCAAGGCCGCCATCATTGCGACAATGCTAGGATAGTCCTCCGTCCCCCCCCGATATCCAGCCTCTTGAGGTCCTCCCGATTGCGATCGAAAACCAGCTTCACCGTCCGCAGGCACCACAAGGAACCCCACCCCCTTTGGTCCACCAAACTTGTGCCCACTCCCCGTCACCAGATCACAATGAGCGAAACCTCCTAATGCCAACTTCCCAATCCATTGCGATGCATCGCAGTGATACCTCACGCCCGCCGAGTGACAAAGTTCTCGAATGACGCCCCAGGGCTGTAATACCCCTGTTTCATTGTTCGCTGCCATGACGGAAACCAAACCAACATCGCCCGCTCCCAACTCTTTCTCGATCGCCTCAACTTCGGTCACCCCTGCGCCACTCACTGAAAGCTCGACGACTCGTCTTCCCAGATTTTCACGAGCAGCATCTCTCACACTGGGATGCTCGACACCTCCCAGCAAAACTCGAGAGTCACCGGTCTCTGCCCGAAAAACCGCGTTGTTTCCCTCCGTCGCCCCCGAATTGAAAACCACACGTTCCGGCCCATACCCCATATAGCTTGCAAGCTCTTCCCGCAACTCTTCCAACTTCCGCTTCACCACACCCGCTTCCCTGTATAACCCGGATGGATTCTCCCAGTGTCGTTCGACCGCTTCGAGCCACGCTTCGCGAGCCGCCGTGCTCACCGGCGTCGTCGCGTTGTGATCAAAATAACCCGCCATTACTTACCCTCCACCACCTCCAACTCACCAAAATAAGTCGGTAGACCCGTATAAGGTGTGCCCAAGATACCCGCCTTGCCCATAACTCTTTCTGCATCAAACTCATGGCGAGCTAGCGCCTCGTCCGGCGGCTGAAAGCCCTCCTCCCATGCCCGCCCCTCCACCACCCAGCCACCATCCTCCTCCAATTGAATCGAAAGCTCCAACCAGGTCCATCCCTGCCCACTCCAATCAAAACGACCGGATGCCACCACATCATCCCCTTCCACGATCTCAATCTCGTCCCTCACGGGCACGACTCGCAGGCGATATCCCGAAACGCCATACAATCCCACACCAAAAGTAGGATAGCTCCTCCCCTTCTTCCCAGCTTTGACCTTTCCTCTGATAGACGCCGAACCCCGCAACGTTTCGCCAAAAAGCATCATGCATTCCTCAACTGGCTCGGTCCCCATTTCAATGACGCGTTCTCCATCGACTTCCGATACCTTGAAATCCCCCTCAATAACGAACACGCTTTCGGGTTCCGATCCCAATTCCATCTCCCCCAATTCAATCCCTCCGACCGCCATGGCACTCACCACAACCCAAACGACCCCGGATGGTATCAAGTACTTCATTTCTCTTAACCTACTCACTTCGCAGCGATTCCAACAATGGGAATCGCACCACCACCCGGGCTGCCAACCAGCAAAAAAATAATCCCGCTACTAAAATGCCGATCACGATCACGATCAAGAGCACAAGCGGAAGATCACCTCCCGCCTCAGTCAGTTTTCCCGAGACCGCCACCAACGCCGCCGCCAAG
>JBCDBW010000079.1:0-21644 GCA_039182965.1 Verrucomicrobiota bacterium | reverse complement strand
CTCGCTCGCAAGAAGACGCTCGGTTTGCGCCCGCAAGACTTCGGGCTCGCTTAATTCACCCGCAGCGGCCAAATCAAACAATTCTTCGTCCGGCATCGAACTCCAGAGATAATAGGAAAGTCGATTGGCCAGAGCGAACTGATCAATCGCTTCGCCATCCTCGATGGGACGCTCGTCAAAAAACAAAAAATCCGAAGAACAAAGCACCGCCGTGATAGCCCACCGAAGGGAATCTGCGAAGCTCCGGCCCGAATCCATCAAGTGAGCAACCTGCTCCACATAGGCGTCCACTTCCTCACCGGATACCAGCCGGCGAAAAGCCCGCGGCAAAAATCGCGCCAATATCTCGCTCGCATCCTCGACCGTGCCATTCTCCAAATCAACGCCTCCAAGAAGCTGAGAACGACTGTCCGGCGGCCACTCGTCAATCGGTCCCTCCAACTCAAAGCGCTCCACTAGCAGCCCCGCACCATCATAATCAAAAATCGTAAGCCCCCTGTCACGACCCTGATTGGGACCAAGCCACCCGCTGATATTCTTCAAGGTGCCAAAAGGTCGCGGATAAGCGGACTCACCCGGATACATATAATCCGTAAACTCAACCACCGTTCCCTCAGGGGGCACTTCAAAGAACCCCATGAATCGCTTGTCCCCCTGCCTCGTCAGCAAACCCGTTTGCACCTGCATCATCACCGGCTCTTCCGACTGATATGCCTTCACATAAAAACGCCACCGATATGTCCCCGGTTCGGACACCTTCAAAAGATTCATCTGACTTCCCGCCCCAAACTCACTGCTGTAAATGATGGTTCCCCGCTCATCCCCGATAAGCTTGGACCAGCGGTCATACATGTTCTCATGTATGTAATCCTTGATCGGACCGTCGAGCTTGGTCTGCCGGGGCGCAGTGGCAGGACCAATCGCCCTTTCAAAGGCCTCGTTCGCCGCAGTCAAATAAAGCTGTATCAACTCACTCGAAAGCGTCAATCCCTCGCCATTGTTGTCAAAACCATGCTTTTTGGCATCGGCCGGAAACGAGTCCTTCAATCGAAGCTCAATGCCAAAAAGATCATTGACCGTGTTCTCATACTCCGCCCGATTCAAACGACGCAACACCACCTCCCGCTGCGTCAAATGACCCGCCGTCAGCGGCGACTCAAGAAACGCAAGGAATTCCGCCTTCTCGTCATCCTCGGGGCGTGCCTTGTTCTCCGGCGGCATCTCCCCCTTCCTAACACGGTCAAAAATACGCACCCAGAGACGCAGCGTTTCCGGATCACTCAGGTCGGTCGAAAGGCTGAACAAGTCCAAATCCGCCTTGGCAACCACATCGTCATGACAATCATAACAATGGCTCTCAAAAAATGGATCAATCGAATCAAGCCACTCGTCGGAAGGCACCGGCGCCGCCGCAGCGAGTGCGACAATGGCTTCATTCACTCCGGAACTCTCGTCACCAGCTTTTTCGATCGCGCGCCCGTCAACACTGCCGTCAGTCACTGACTCGAAAGAACCACCCGATGCAATGCGAATGTTGTCGAAGAGAATCTCGCCACCACTCGCAGATAGACCAATCGTCCCAATCGGGTTGTCAAAATACGGGCTCTGATAGCTCATTTCCCCCACGCCAGGGATTGACCCGGTCACGGTGTCCCCATCCATAACGATGGTCATGGTATGCCATTCATCCGCAGCCACCGTTCCCTTCACCATCTCCATATCCTTCGCTTCTTCGATCGGTATATTTCGGTTGGTGTTGATTCGGAGATGAAACCCATATGGGTTCACAACAAATCGAAAAATGTGCCCACCCTCGGCGTAATTAACCTTAAAGTTGATCTCGCGACCTTCCCGTAGATTAAAATCAAAGGTAAACCTCAAATCTCGCCCCGCCGTGAACCGAGGTGAACTGCACCCGACGATCCTGGTCCCCTCAGGCGCCGAGCTGGCAAGGTGACCATCCTCGGTCACGTTCCAAAAGGAGTCATCTTTCATCGGCCACCCCTCAAGGACGGATGCACCAGAGGTAAAGTCCTCTTCAAAAACAACCGACGCCGTCGCGACAAATGGCACGAGTGCGACTAAACAGCACATCATCAGAAGCTTTTTCGCCATAAACTCTTCCAGGGGAATTTTCAGAGAAACCGCCTGCCCATCCGAGACTGCCTCCCCGTCCTCCCAATATAGCGAGAATCCCGGTTGCCTTGCGTTTTTTCCCCGCTCAATCGCTCTTCTGAGCCAAAAACCCCGAAAATACCCCAATCCCGGGCCAACAGCCCTGTGACGACACCGGGAACAGCCCTCAACCCGCGCGCCAAAATCCCTCCCCGCTCGCGCCTGTTCTATTTGCCAGAACCGCCTGTCACTCTTTCCTTCCAAGAACGTCGCGGCACAGCAGACCGCTCCGATTCATCGCCAATGCCTTCTCCCATCAGTCACATCGCCAGTTCCCCCATAGAAGCATGACCATGTTGAAGAAAAAGCGCACCCTTCTCGCCGCTGCTGTCGCGCTGATTCTACCGGTCGTCGCGCTCGGCACACTCGCCTTCAGCGCAACTAGAACCGTGCCCATGAACCTCCCCGCTTCGCTGACAGGAAATCAAAGAGGTGAGATTGTTTCGGTTGAGAGGGTCGGAAAGTATCCTGCCTTCGCGGTAAGACTACTGGTCGGCATCGCGGGAAGAAAGATAGAGTCGCTCAAAGAGCTCCCTGCCGCTACGAGCGGTGCCACGCTTTTTCGCCTTTCCTACGTCACGGAAAATCACGATGGATCTCCCGTTGTGGCCAGCGGTTTGGTGGCAATTCCCAAGGAGCAAAAAATGAATGAGGCGGTCGTTTATTTCCACGGCACCAGCGCCCGTCGACAAAATTCCCCTTCCTTCCCCGGCTCCAAACTAAGCCGGCTGCTGACCGCCGCCGTCACCGGAACCGGAAACCTCTTGATCGCACCCGACTATATAGGTCTCGGCGGAAGCGAGGTTCGCCATCCCTATCTCCACTCCGACAGCGCCGTCGCCTGCACGATCGACCTTTTAAGCGCCACCCGAACCTTCCTGCGCCACTTGAATGTAAAGTGGCCGCCGTCCCTCTTTCTCCTCGGCTTTTCCCAAGGAGGACATTCCACCCTCGCCGTCCAACGAGCGCTCGAACAAATGAATGACCCCAAGCTTCAGGTGGCCGGTGCCGCGGCGATCGCCGGGCCGACACAGCTTCGCAAGATCAGTTTTCCGCAAACCCTCACAGGAACATCTAAAAGCCACGCTTTCTATCTCGCCTACATCACAAGCGCTTACGCCAACGTTTATCAGCAACCCCTGAATTCCATCCTCAAGGATGACTATGCCACCTCATTCCAAACAATCTTCGACGGTCATCACCCTATGGACACAATTAGGGAAGCGCTACCGGAGGATCCTACAGAAATGTTCCGCGAAGACTTTTTGGATACCTACCACAACGGTCATTCCAATTGGTTCTTGAACGCGCTCTCCGAAAACAGCGTCGCCGACTGGATTCCGCAGGCACCTCTCCGCCTCTTCTACGGGAACCTCGATCAAGACGTCTTGCCACTCGAAGCAACGTCGGTAGCAACGGCAATGAAGGATAAAGGCGCCCCCGTAGAAGCCGTTTCCTTGGGTGAACTCGACCACGGGAAAGCTATGATCCATGGAATTGCAACTGCCCTCAAGTGGCTACGCGGTCTCAGCCCTGGCAACGAAATGTCAAACGCTTGTTTTCTTTTCACCAACGCTCCTCAAATGCTCGCCATGTCAGCGCAACAAGCATCAAACTCCTACGACCCTTCCGTCGCCGCGACCGCTCCGGATTCCCGCACCCGATCAAGTGTTTCCCTTAGTTCAAGAACAAGGTCGCTTTCCTCTCCATAGCGATTCACCCTTTCCTGATCATCTTCCCCGAGATGGTATAGCTGGCCGGTTCGCTCTTCTCCAGGAATATGGCGCGGTCTTGTAAATCCACCGGACCCCCGCCCCTCAATAAACTTCCAGTCACCTTTCCGAAGCGCAAAGAGGCCGGCCAAAGAGTGATGAACGGCAAAAGGCCGTGGAGACTCCGTGGTCTCTCCGGTGATCAATGACAGCAAGGAAAAACTATCCATCCCCGACGTCCCTTGCCCTGACTGTCCAACCAAGTCCGCCACCGTCGCGTAGAGGTCCGTCAACTCCACCAATGCATCGACCACCCTCCCCGCTGGAGCACCCGCAGGCCACCGCACCAGAAAAGGAACGCGGTGTCCTCCTTCATAAATATCTGCTTTCGTGCCTCTCCAATGGGCATTGGATTGATGTCCAAATTTCGCCGTCTCCTCACCGCGTTTACTTTTCGGCGCCTTGCCACCATCGTCGTCCGCCCGAAAACGCCAAGAGTGAAACAAACCGCCGTTGTCGCTTGAAAAAATCACCAGCGTATCATCAGTCTGGCCGCTTTCATCAAGAGCCTCAAGGATCGTTGCCAGCGCCTGATCGGTGGCAACGACAAAGTCCCCATAAGCGCCGGCCTCGCTCTTCCCCGTCGCCTCAAGCGTCGGCACCACCGGTAGATGGGGCGACGTAAGCGGCACATAGCAAAAAAAAGGCGCCTCCCCATCGCGTGCCGCTTGAATCACGTCGGCCGTCTTCTGCGCGATCCGGGGCAGAACATCCACCAGGGCAAACCCTTCGCTCATCACGCCTTCCACCTGATTCATATACAACCCATCCCGGTTCTCCGGAGATTCAAGCTCCGGAAGATCGACCACACGACGCTCCTCAATCCAACAGTAGGGACTCATATCGAGAGAGGCCGATATCCCAAAGTAATGGTCGAATCCGACATCCACCGGCCCACCATATAGACTCTTCGCAAAATCCACATCGCGACCCGAACGAAATCCTCCCGCCACGTCGCGATCACCAACCACATAGCCATCCTTATCCATCCATTGCATGCCGAGATGCCACTTCCCAATGCAGTGCGTCTCATATCCAGCCCGCTTTAAGAGAGAGGCTATCGTATCCTCATCCGCCGCTATTAATGGAGGATCGAACCCGTCGAGCACCCCCTCCTTAAGACGAGTCCGCCACGCATACCGACCGGTCAAAAGACTGTATCGCGTCGGCGTGCAAACCGACGAAGACGTGTGGGCGTCTGTAAAACGCAGCCCCTCCACCGCCAATCGATCCATCGCAGGGGTCGGAATCTTGGATTCCGCCTGATAACACCGCGGATCTCCCCACCCAAGATCGTCGGCAAGTATCATGACGATGTTCGGTCGCGTGGCGGCAGCAGCGGCAGAAACCACCAAAAGGTAAACCGTAAGAAAAATACCAGCCCGCTTCGTGATCATTCCATTCCCGTCTCGCGCTCTCTAATCCACGCATTCCACTTCTTCATAATCTCCAACCGCTCCCGAATCGGTTCCCCAGTCCGCACATCAACTAGACCCGACCGCGCTCCCGGCGGCGGCGTCTCAAAAAAACCACACCACCCAAAACCCACAATTTGCGGATGATCGATACTCATTTGCATCAAGCCCGAATAAACCTCTTCAAACTCTCCCAGATCTTTCGCCTGGTATCCCGAGCGCAACAATCCAGGTTCATAAATTCCCGCCCCGGTGTCGGCCAGATGAATCGGGCCATCCCAATTCCGCGTGGCCCGCTCCAATAAAGAATACACCGTATCCGGCGGCCCCATGACATTCACCGATAACACATCAATATATCGCTTCATGATCTCAATGGCATACGCTGGAAGCGGTTGAAGATGAAGCGTGTTCCGGTCGCCCAAAATCAAGTGGTTCGAATCATACCGTCGCACCGCTTCGGAATAAACGCGATACCACTCCTCGCATATGCGTCGCATAAACGCATCACGATCCTCCAGCATGCGCTCATTCGATACGTATCCGCGTAACGGATCATCAAGAGTCTCAATCTCCTCCCAGCTTTCAATTGGGACGCCATATGTCTCACGCCAACGATCAATCGTCCCATAAATGCGCCTCATGAGTTCCACCCACTCCTTCCGCCCCGCCGTTCCCGGCTTCGTGATGTTGTCGATCCAAAGATCGTAGCTGGGCGTGCGTGGGTGCCAGGGTGGGTTATGACAAAAATGATACCCAATTAGATTCGGGTTGTCTTTCAGGGGTAAGCAGACTTCCCGGCAACGCTCGTCAACCGCATCACGAAACTCTTGAGAAAAAACATCCGGTAGATTCGGGCCCGCCATGTATTGCATGGGATACTCCAAAAAAATGGTGAACGGGAAATCGACTTCCGAAAAGTCACTCGCCGACCACTCGGGAACCCGCGTCACTAGTTTGGAACGCTCCTTCGCCCCACCCGTCTTCGCCGGATCGATGTGCGAGGGACCAATCGATGGCGGCAGATAGTTGAATCCCCACTCGCGAAGCCGATCCGGAAGCCCCCGACGCCAGGACGCGGCATCACCCCAGCTCTCTTCAAGATTCCACGGCATGTGCGTCCCATCACCGAAATGATTGAGGCCCCGAAGGAAAAAAGGATTTCCTTCGGGGTCGATGAGCTGCCAACGCCCCTCTTGTTCGTCAAGGTGGAAAAAGTCGACCGCACCAAAACTCTCTCTCACCGCCGCCGTGGCACAGAAAATTAAAAGCAGAAGGGAGGTGCACCGCATCAAGCAGTATAGCGCAACATGACGGAACTTTGCGACTTTTCCCGCCCGCAATCACACTCAGGTTGGCCGCCCACATGATCCCTTCCAGAATCCCCTCAAACGCGGTCAGGATCCTCCTAACCTTGCGCCGTACTCGTTGGTCGGATCTCTGTATATCGAATGAAGATGATTGTGCGGATCACCTCCAAGGTCTTGCCCGGCGTATTCGATGATAAGAGACGGTCCCTGAATCCGATACGAAAAGTCACCTCCAGACTCGACGGGTCCCCACCAAGCGAAAGTCATATCATCAAGCTCCGACTCAAGTTCCTTCATGCGCTTCTCCGCAGCGGAATCAGGAAGATCACCAACATACAGCTCGATCAAATCCTTCAATGCGGCTCGCTGGTCCGGATCAAATTGCTCGCAAAGCAAACCAATCGGCTCTGGCACGAACCCGTCCCGACCCGCACCCGCAACCAAATTGCTTCGAGTATCGCCGATGAGGGCCTGCTCACGCTGCTCTTCAGAGAGCATCTCCATCAGCTTCAGCGCTCCTTCGTCCTTACTCTCCATCGGAGCAATAGTCTCGGCACCTTGTTGGAAATCTCGCGGCTGCGTTCCTATAAATGTCGGCGAGAGAGACATCTCATCTCCTAGAATGGACAAATTAATCGCAAGATGATGCCCATCCAATTGAATCGCCCAATGCGAATCCGGGGAAGGTTCACCAAATATCGCCATCCAATAATCCTCCGCCCCAAAACCCGGTCGACGTTGACCGTTGTTGAGTAAACGATCATCTGCCAGCGGAATATTGATCGCCTTCCCATAACCTTGAGGACTTAAAACGGACGCAAGCAATTCACACGCCGCCTGCAATTGCTCCCGGTTCAAATCACCCAAACGAACCCCACCCTGCGGACCACGGGGCGGCGTATTCGTCCATCGAGACTTTTCAGGACTGTCAAAGGGCAGCGCCGCCTGCTGCAGAAGGCTATCATCCAACAAAGTAAGAAAGTGCTCCGCGCGAGCGCTCATCTCGGCCGCCGTTGCGGCCTCACCAGTCTCCGGTATATACGTAGACAGCACTTCACTGGGAAGAGAGGGATATGGCTCGGCAAAAACAAGCGATGAAAACAATACCAACGTCAGAACAAGAAGACTGTGCCTTTTCATGTCCTAAAACTGCTGCCGCCTCCACCCAAAGTAAACTGAAACGTCTACACAAAGCATCCCTCATCCACTCGCCTTCGCGCCACTTTGCGATTAAGCGATACGCAATCCTCTCCCGATTGATCCCGCTCTCAAATCAACAACTTCTGCTTCCACTTCTGTCCCATCTTTGCTCGCCCCTCCGAGAACAACCAACGGATTGCGGACTCAGAGTTGGAGCTAGACAACCAATCCTCCCGCTTTTGCACAAATTGCTTGTTCTCAAAATCAACCGCCAACGCGCAATCACAAACTTCAATGGAAAACACCAAAACATGCAGCTGCCCGGCCCGTCATCCCCTAACACCCGCATAGAAACAAAACACCTGGCTGTTTCTATACTGCCTCCAGGCCGGCGAGCGTTCCACTACCGCTGGAAAAAGTTTCTGCATCAACGCCGAGACGCTGCAGCATCGAAACGTAAAGGTTCGCGAGCGGCACATTGTCTTCACGGTCAAAGGCAAGATGCTGCCCATGTCGAAATCCTCCACCTGCAAGAAGAACAGGAAGGTTCGAGTTATCGTGCGTCCCTGCATGTCCCATGTTCGATCCGTAAAGCAACATCGTCCGGTCAAGCAGTGTCTCCCCTTCTTCCCGCACCTTCTTCAGTCCGCCAAGCAGCCGTCGCACCTCCGACAGCCCGGCCCGCTCAACCGTGGCCAGTTGCTCGCGGGATCCCTTCATGCCCTGCTGATGCGTCAACGCGTGATGAGGCAATTCCACCCCCGGCAAATCCACCTTCGGGTTGAACTGCTGCGTCACGAAAATCGTGATCATGCGCGTCGAATCCGTCTCGATCGCCATCCTCGCCAAATCATACATCAATCTCGTCCGCGCCACTAAAGCCTCCGGCGATCGCTCATCCCGAGGCATCGGCACATTAACTTTCGGCTTAGGGCGCTCTTCCCACGCTTCATTCTCGTGAAGCCGCTGCTCCAATTCACGAAACGCCGTGAAAAATTGATCCAAGCGCTCCCGGTCCCGATACCCCGCTTCCCGCTGGATCGATTTAATTCGATCGCGAAACGAATCCATCAAGCTCTGACCATCCTTCAATCGCACCACCTGCCGCTTCACTTCTTCCGGTGTGCCCTGAACAAACAAATTTCGATAAACCTGAGACGGCCTCTCCTCCGCCGGCATCCGCACGCCGTCTCCAGAATAAGAAAGCGACCCTCCCCCCGGCCCAACTCGCAATGCCAAATAGGGAAACCGGGTCGCGGAACCCAACTGCGCCGCCGCATACTGATCCACCGAAATCGTGTTCTTGAACCCCGGCTTGCGGGGGTGCCGCGCTCCCGTCAGGAAACACTTGTCCGTCTGATGACCACCCACGCACTCCGGATGCGATAACCCAGAGAAAACGGTGAACTCATTCCGAAACTCTTTCAGTTCACGAAGATAAGGCGACAGCTCATAGTCGGGCCCCACTCCCGACGGAAAGAAAAAGTCGGGAATCACCCCAAGATCATTGCATATCGCCACCATGCGACGTCGCGGTAGACTCACCTGTTCCGCCCCGCGCGCCATGGACTCCAACCACGGCAACGCCAATACCGATCCCGCCCCACGAAGAAAGGCCCTCCGATGTATCGCTCTTCCATTCATGCTATTCACTTCTTCAAAAACAATGGACTCCGCACAACGAGATGAAGCAAGGTCCGAACGCCATAACCATCCCCCGCGGCCGATTCCAACATCTCATCAACAATCTCTCGATCCGCAAATCCCACCGGTTCACCTGTCCCATAAATAATCAACTGCTCGAGCAAATTGCGCGCCAGCTCATCCTCTCGCTCGACAAGCAGCTTTCGAAATTCCCGTATCCCCCGAAATTTACTCCCATCTTCAAATTCCCCCGATCCATCCACCTCCAACCCGGCGCGCGTCTCCGCCGGTCTCGCCTCCAATACCAAGCCCAGCAACTTCCCCTTCTCCAACGATCGATATCGCTCTCGGTATCCCCCCATCACATCAAAACTCTCCAACGCAAATCCCGGGGGATCAATCTTGGCATGACAACCCGCACACGCCTCGTCCTCTCGATGCCGCACCAACTGCTCGCGAATCGTCGTGACACCCGAAATATCAGGCTCCACCGCCGGAACACTCGGCGGCGGCGGTGGCGGCGGATCCCCGAGAAGGTGCGTCAGAACGAAGTCTCCACGGACCACCGGCGACGTAACCGTTCCGTTCGCCGTGGTCTTCAACAACGCCGCCTGCGTCAAAAAACCGCCCCGCACCGAATCCCCCTTCAAAGACACTCGCCGAATCTCATTCCCAAGCACCCCGGGTATCCCGTAAAGGTCCGCTAAACGCTGATTGATCATCAAAAAATCCGAGTCCACCACATACCGCGCCCCCAAATCCCGAGCCAACATCTCCGAGAAATAGGCCCGCGCTTCCCACAACGCAGAATCCATCAAAAGCGGCGTATACTCCGGGTAAAGATTCGCGTCCGGCTCCGTTAAAGCGATGTCCTCCAGCTTTAACCATTTATCCAAAAAATGCTCCACAAACCGCTCCGATCGAGGGTCATCAAGAAGACGGTCTACCTGCCCGCGCAACACATCCTTTCTGAGTAATCTCTCCGTCTTAGCCAGACGGATCAATTCGCCATCAGGCGGCGAGTTCCACAGAAAATAAGAAAGCCGCTCCGCCAACGCATACCCGTCCAAGCGCCCCGGATCCATCCGCATCAACAAAAAATCCGGCGACGTCAATACCGCCCGATATCCCGATATCATCGCTTCCTCGAAAGGCTCATCCCGCTTGAGCTTCTGCACCACCGTTCGCATGGGCACCTTCATATCCTCCGGCGTTACCGGACGTCTCAATGCCCGCCCCAAGAATCCCCACATCAAAGATCGCGCATCCCTTATCAAGTCAGCCTCGCCTTCCCCACCCAACTCATCTCCCGGAAATCGCTCCCCCAATAAACGCACATGACTCTCCGGCGGCCAACTCTCATATAGCGGCCCCTCCAACTCAAACCACCGGAACGCCACCCCATGAGCTCGAAATCGCTCATACACCGGTTCCCCCACGTATTCCTCACCCGGCTTTCCGCGAGTGAGTCCTTTGACTCTGGGAAAGGGAGCGGACGCGACGAGCGGCTTGATAACATCGTTAGGCTCCAACCATACGGTAATCTCTCCCGTGCTCGGTTCGTAAGGTGGCAGATCGACAAATCCCAATGTCCGATCATTCGAGTATAGGCCCACCGTTTCCATCCGGTCCGACGGCACGAACTCGCCGTGATCATTCAGCACGCCAAACCCGTTTACCCGAATCTTGTAATACCCCGCCACCGTCGGTTTCAACGGCCTGATCGTCATTCCCAGATTGAAGGCACCGTTGATGAAAATCGCAAAACCATCGAAGTAAGGAGGCAAGTCCTTCGCATGCCCCGCAATTCGCCTCTCAAAATCCCCCTGAAAATACCGCATGCTCGTGTCGACCTCCATGCCGTTCAACGGAATTCCCTTCGTCTGCTTTAAGAGCGCATTAAATCCGTTAAAGTTCCGCTCAAAGTTCTTCGGATCACGAACTTCAAATCGAATCGTCTGCGATTCCGGCCGCTCCCGAGCCGGCACGATCGCCCGCCGTAAGCCTATGTCAGCCACTTCCATGAGGCGACTCGCATGAACATGCGAAAAATCCAAAGCCGCAGCCGATTTGTCATAGCCAAACGCATTTCCCTCGGGCGGCAAGGCTTCCGCAATGCGCAAATGAGGCAGTGCTAACACATCCCGCAACGTCTCTTCATACTCTTTCCGGTTCAATCGCCGCACGGTCGCACGCCCCTCCTCCGCGTTTCGCTCACGTTCAACCGCGGCCAGTTGCTCAAAAAGAATCTCGGTGACCGCTTTTAGCTCCTCCGCCTCCGGACGCGGCTTCTTCTTCGGTGGCATTTCCCCGCTCGCCACCCGATCCAAAACCATTCCCCAGGCAAAATGATCGGCCGGTTTCGAAAAATCGTGCGCCAAACTCGTCAAATCCAAATCCCCCTTCTGCACATCCGCATCATGACAATCAAAACAGTGCGCCGCCAAAAAATCATCGATCAATTCAAAGGTCCCCGCACCTCCCGCGTCCTTCGCTCTCACGACTCCCACGACTCCCTGCGCCCCCACACATGAGAACAAGAGGAGAATACCAATCTTGAAAGAAACAAATTTCATCCGCCTCGGGAAACTTCCTATTCCACTTCGGAACTCGAGGCCTTGATCGGCACCACTGAACGCCAACTCGGACCAATCCGAATCTCATCAAATATCCGCGTGTGCTCTCCCTCCGAACTCAATAACACTAAGTCATACGCAGCACTCTGCTTCAAACCACGCGCCTGCACATCCCAACTCTGCGGCTCCACAAAATCCAGCTCCTCACCCTCCGCATACATCCGAAAAGAAATCTCATCTTCCGCATAAGGCCGGGAGATGACCTTGCCCACACAGAAAATCGTCTGACCCGGCTCATACTCCGCCGTGCTCGCAAATATCCGCCCATCACCCGTCCGAATCCGCGGCTCCATCCGGTGCGTCCATCCAAAACTCAATGCTTCCCCAAAATAATCGTCCGAGGAACGAAACGTCAGCCGCATTCCCTCGCGGGCATCACCGGGAGTAAACTTCTGGCGCGCCGGCTCGCGCACCATGAAACTGAAGTAGCGAATCCCATGCTTCCCCATGTCGAAACGATCCGCCAAAGAACGCACGCGGTAATTTTTGCCCGGACCAAATTCCATCATCCCCAGCAACCCACCCTTCACCGGCCAGGTCACGTTCAGCTTGCTCTCCACAATCCGCATATCGGTCGACGTATCCGCTCGACCTTCGCCATACTCGTCTTCCTTCCGCAACCGCCACGGCCCCGCCCATCCCTTGCCCCCGTTCAAATCCCCGGCCCCATACACCGCAGGATCATGTTGGAACCCCTCATACACCCACATCAAATCACGACGCTCACGCGGCTTCGCACGACGCACGACGTCATCAAACCGATCCGCATCCATCGCCACTTCCCGCTTCGATACCGGTGCCCGTTTGTCCAAGCGCACGGCTTTGCCCGCATGAATCACCTCCCCGCCACGCTTTTCACCACGCAAGGCCACTTCCCCCTCCAGCACATGCAACTCCGTCGCTCCGGTTGAATCCACTTTCACCGCAAACTCAGTCCCTAAATCCACGAGCTCACTCTCCGGCGTCGCCAATACAAATCCCTCTGCCCCTTCATCCGCCCGCACCACCACTTCCCCAAATAACAATCGCCCACTCCCCGGCGAATCCAATTCCAGCGCAGTCTCGCCCGTCAAAACCAAGGCCGCCCCCCCATCAAAGCGAACCACCGCCGTTCCCTCGCCCAAATGCAATCGCCCCTTACGCAAACGCTGCCCCTCCTGCAACGCCACTCCCGGCATCTCCCACACACAATCCTCACTGAAAACCAAGGTCCCCACATAATCCGCCGTCTCCGCTGCACCGCTACCGGCCGAACCAACCCACGCCCGCTGCGCCACTACCGTCAATCCAATCGCCACACACGCCGCCGCCGCATAACCCCACCAAGATCCCTTCCATGCTCTCATCCCATCGGCCCGAACCGCCGCTTCTATCTCGCCTTCATCTTCCGAAGGCGGCGGAAACTTTTCCAGCAACGCCCGCATCTGCATATACCGCAAATAATACGCCCGCGCCCCCGCATCCGCCCGCATACGCGCCTCCAATTCCGCTATCTCCTCCTCCGTGATCGTCTCCTCACACAACGTCGTTAACCAATAGTCCAATTCGCGATCCATCACCCCGCCCCTCCCTCAAATTTCAATTGCAGCGAAATGCACTTCATCAAGGAAGAATAAATCCGACTCATCGCCCGACTCACCACCGATTCCGATTTTCCGATCCGCCTCGCAATCACCCGATTCGTTCCCCCAGGTGCAAATCGCCACGCCACAAACTTTCGATCCTCGCTAGCCAGTTTACCCAAGCACCGCTCCAGCGCCGCCTGCGTATCCTCTAGCCCGTCAGTGTACTCCTCCGCCTCCTGCGCAAGAACATCCAGAATCTCATCCCCAAACTGCAGCCGCTCCCGAGCCTTCTTCTGCCGAAAATACCGCACCTGGTGAAAAGCCGTCCGAAACGCCCAGCGATCAAAATGCGTCCCCTTTTCAAACTGATCGAACTTCCGCCACAACACCGCGGCTGTCTCCTGCAACACGTCGTCTGCATCCACCTTAGAAGGGATCAAACTCCGGATATACGCATAAATCCGGGGCTGATAGTCAATAAACAACCCCATAAATTCATCGTGGCGATCCTGATCCGTCATCGTGTACCTCAAAAAATAGCGCTACTAGCGAACTATTTGCGCCTTTTTTGCCCTTTTCACTCCTTCCGGCTCGGCTACCTTCCCCCACTATGAACAACCGCCGACTCGGAAAATCAGGACTCGTCGTCTCAGAAATCTGCATGGGCACCATGACCTTCGGCGAACAAGCCGATGAAAAGACCGGCCACCAGATCATGGACCACGCCTTCCATCACGGCGTGAACTTCTTCGACGTCGCCGAAATCTACCCCGTCCCCCCATCCGCCAAGAAATACGGTGTCACCGAAGAAATTGTCGGCCGCTGGCTCAAAACCAAACCACGCGACGCCGTTATCCTCGCCACGAAGATCACAGGACCCGGCCACGGCTGGTTTACCCCACCGGTGCGCCAAGGCCTTACCGCAATAGACCGCCATCAAATCGTTCGCGCGGTCGAAGGCAGCCTTAAACGACTCAAGACCGATTACATCGATCTCTATCAAACTCACTGGCCTGACCACGGCATGCGATACGAGGATACGCTCGGCGCCCTCACGGAACTCATCGCTGCAGGCAAAGTCCGCGTCATCGGATGCAGCAATGAAACCTCTTGGGGCCTCATGAAGAGTCTCTGGCAGGCGGAAGACCACGGCCTCGCCCGATACGACACGGTGCAAAATAATTTTTCCCTCATCAACCGCCGCTGTGAGAGCGAACTCGCTCAGGTGTGTCGTCAGGAAAACGTGAGCCTCCTCCCCTACTCCCCACTGGGTGGCGGGGTGCTCTCGGGCAAATACAATGACGGCGCCACTCCCGCTGGCGCCCGTTTCTCCGACTACCTCGTCAACGGTGGCGAACGGCAAAAACGCATGGCCCGCCGCTTCGTCAACGATCGCACCCTCGAAACCACGAACCGCCTCCAAAAGATCGCCGCCAAACTCGGCATCGATGTCATTACCCTCGCCACCGCCTGGAGCAAACAAAATGACTTCGTCGCCTCCACCATCATCGGCGCAAATTCCATCGAGCAACTCAAACCCGCCCTCGCCGCCGCCGACCTCGTTCTCGACGACGATACTCTGACCCAGATCAACCAAATCGACGAAGAAATCCCCAACCCCATGACCGAAGACGGCCTCCGGCGCCTCTGATTTCTTCGCGTCTATTGTAGGGCAGGCGCCCTGCCTGCCGTTCCCCACCGCCACTCCAACCAGAATCTGAATCGCATCGCTCCCCCGCGTTTAGAAATCGCTTTCGGAAGCTGGTCGACATCTACATCAATCACCCTTCTCCAATTCCCGGTATCGCCTCCAAAAACGCTTCTTGTATCGCTCATAGCTGGCATTCACACGCTCCAGCGTAACCTCCTCATCGAGATCAATATCTCCCCTGTCGGGAAGGTCTCCCGAAAGCGCATCCAAGACGTCAAACATCCGCGAATGCTTCGCGCTTGCTTCATCCATTAACGAAGCCCCCGCATCCGTAAGAGCATAGCGCCCGTCCTTCTTCTCAACGACCCCCTTGCTTTGCAGCTGACCAAGACTGCGTTGCAGCTCCTTGTATGACGGAATCGCTTTGTTGATTCCGTCCGCCGTTCCAATAATCTCGTCGAGCTCGACGGGCCCGTCCTGCGAAGCGTAGGCAACCGCCATAAAAATCCAGGATGTCGTCGTCCAGCTCACTTCTTGGCCTATCAACATATTCGACAAGTTTCGCCGAGCAACCGCGAGGGCCACCGAACCAACAAGCAATCGAAACCACCGCACGCCGCGTGCCCCCGCCGCCCAAACATGCAGGCAACGCCTCCTCCCTACCCCAAACCTCACGCCTCACCCAGACCTAACCTCCAAATCTACCAGCACACCGTCCGCTGGCCGAGTCGACACTCCCGCGCTGGCCTTGGTCTCCTCCTCTACCGCCCAGAACTTAAATACTTTTACAAAAGCACCCACAACAAGACCCACCTCAAGGAGCCCGAGAGAACGTCCCGGACAGAACCGCGGGCCATGACCAAATCCAAAATGAAGCATTTCTTTGGCCTTAATCCCCTTCTCTTCCATCACTTTCCACCTCTCCGGGGCGAACATCGCCGCCGGGTATCCCGTAACAGCTTCGCCCCAAAATTCGTCACAACGATTGGCATGCCAGACATCGAGACGGATATGCGTCCCCTTCGGAATCACCATTTTCCGTCCGTCAGGAGCCTCCACAGTGGTGTCTACCGTGGCACGGCGAGGAAAAAAATAAAGCGCAGGAGTTAGACGCAAGGTCTCTTCCAAAACTCGGTTCAAACACTCCGCCCGCTTAAAATCGTCGGGATCGTATGATTCCATGTCTCTGACCTCCTCATATACCTTCTCCTGCCATTCCGGGTTGTGAGAAAGATGCGATATCGCCCAGCTTGCAAAAGAATTCGTCGCTTCCATCGCTCCCGCCAAAAATACACGAATGTTGCTTCTCAAAGCGTCGTCAGTGGCATCCGATTCAAACTCCGCCCACAATCCGAGCCCCTCAGCCCTCCCCACCAGAGCAATGTCGGTTAATTCCTCAAAATCCCCCGCCATCTGCCGCAAGACTTTGCCCTCGCCAGAAATCGCCCGGGAGATCGCCTGCGCTCGCGGCGCCACAGTATCCCGAATCATGTGATCAATCATATACACCAGCGCAGGAACAAAACGTGACCGCAGTTCTTCGTAAGAAACACTCCCGCCGAAAAAATTGTTCACGAGCATTTCTAACATGACCGTCTTGATTTCGGCGTCGAGCTCGATCCGAGTCCGCCTCTCTCCCGTCTTGGCTTGAAGAGAACGAAGCGCCTCAAGCCGCTTCGCCACCGTCTTCCGGAAGGTCTCTTCGAACCCATGAAACTTGGTCGGTTGGAACAAGTTCGACCGACTGAATGGCTGAGCCACTAAACGCTTTTGCCGACGCCAAAGAGGGCCATTGGCATAAAGGAGCGAGTCCTCTCCGGTTGCCCGTGCAATCCCCGCCGTTGGACTCGTATCTCGGTCAAACTGCCCGGGCTTATCTCCGGTATCGGCTTGGATCGCTTTAATCATTCCCGGATCACGAGAAACCAAAACCGGGGGGAAACCGCCGGCGTAAAGGTATCGATTGTGCCGACCCCATCCCTCTTCCTCGTCGGCTTCAGTGTAAAAAGCCTCAAATATCCGGATGGGCTCCTTGTAGTTCCAGGGCAGCGGAATGGGCGCGGCAGGCCTCTGCCTCCCAAATAACGAGACTCGAGTCGGAAGACAATCACCCCCAAACGGATTTTTACCCCTAATCTGCCGGGACAAGTGCCCCGCCCACTCCGTGAAAGTCATTGGGTCTTCGCTCGTAAGTTAAGAAAACAGTTTGTCCAACATTCTTGATGGAGCAGCCAAAAGGCACAATGAAGAATCACCCAAACAAAACCGCCGCACGATCCGTACTCCCGCCGTCCGATGATTCTTCTCCCTTGTCGGCAACAGCAATATCCACCGCTACCACGCGAACAAGAGCACTCACATCTCTCAGGCCTCGCCTTGTCTTTCTTACCCATGTATCTGGGGCTCCTTTCTAAAACTCTCATAATCCCATATCAACACTCGCAATCACAACACGGACACGCCTCAAACATCTCCGCCAACGGCCACAACTCCTTCGCCATCGCTCGCGCATTCGCCCGGCAAAGCACCTTCCGCCACCGCCGCTCCCCATTCACCAGTCAACAATCGCTTCCTCCAATTGACTCCCCCTCTCAAGCCCACCGCCTCCTAGCTCTCGACTCGCCCCTGCTGCCCCTCCAACAACGGCGCCAACACCTCCCCTGCCCCGCTCCCCTTCACCTCATACACAAATTCCATTAATTCCCCCAAACGCCCCTTGGGAAATCCACCCCCTCGCTCCAGAAACCAATGCAAATACTCCCACGGACGCTCCACCACTCGCAATCCATCTGGAGGTCTTCTCTCCGGCCCAAACTTGCCAAACGGCATCCGATAGGTCTCCAAGTCCGCAAAATACGCCGCCAAGTCCACTTTCAACCCATCCATCATTCGTTCCCCTTCAGCCATAACTTCGTGCCCTACGGTGAAAGTTCGTCCCTCCGCTCACTTTCCCACACACGGATACACATCACTCCCGTCCTCTGGTAAGCGCTCCGCCGGAAAACCCGCAACGGCCAAGGCAAGGTCCGCATCGCCGCCCCGGTCAACGACTGAAACGGCCCCGCCCCCGGGCCATCCCGCAAGACTCGCAATCCGAAAACCCCGCACCTCAAGGCTGGGACGTAATCCTAAGACTATGCGAGCGCCTCCCTCGATCACGACACGGCGGTCCAGGTGATTCCCCGCCGCCGCTGGAACCACCAGTTTTAGACAATCCAAACGAATCGGCACCTTGAAACCAACGAGAATGAACAAAACCAAACACGCTATCCCAACCAATCCGCCCGCTCCAAAACCAAGCCATCTCAGTAGTTTCCTTCTGCCCATAAACGACTAAACCCGCCTCGTCATCCTCCACCAAATCCCATCCTGAGAAAAGACCGAAAAACAGGCCCTCGACGTCCGCTACCCGTCGGATAATGCGTCGCGCCCAAACACCCAGGAAACAATCGCGTCCGTCAACAAGTCCGCCTGTTCGGTCTTAAAAACATGCTGCGCATGCTCATTGCCCCCCAAAACCAACAGTTTCTTCGGCTCTGCCGCCGCCGCATGGTTCGCCTCGACCCCTCGCCTCATCCCCTCACCCGCCGATACGACAAACAGCGTCGCCGCCTGCAGTCGTTCCGGCGAGCCCACGGATCCCGCCGCCAGTAAAACCAAACGGTCGATATCCCCAGGCTTAGCCCGCTGCGCCGCGTCTGCCGCCGCACTCCCTCCCATGCTGCCCCCAACGACCGAAACTTCCTCCACCCCGCTGCCACGCAAAAAGTTCACCGCTCCCAACACATCCAAAGCCATCCCACCCCTGCCATCGCTCCCCCCCTCAGACTTCCCATACCCACGGAAATCAATGGCCAGCACCCTCGCTCCCTCCTCTGATAATCGCGTCGCCAACTCGTGCCAACTCTCTTTGTCAAAGACCGCCCCATGAGCCAAAACGACCCCAAGATCCCCGTCGCCATAAAGATTCCCGTAAATCCTACCCCCGTCGGGAACGGTAAAACTCACCTCCTCAAAACCCTCCGCAGCCAGCCCATCAGCAGTAATCATTCCCACCAAAAGTGCGACTGAAAGAAATCTAACCAAAGAAGAACTAATGTCCATGCCGACCTCACCAAAACACTCTCAGTCCCAGTTCCGACTGCTAATTGCTAATCGCTGATTGCCCAATCAGCTCCTCACCCCTCAGCGATACAATACAAATAGTTCTTCCCTCGCAAAAACATCTCCCCATCAACAATCGCAGGCGACCCATCAATCTCATCATCCAGCGTGTTGACCGCCAAGACCTCCAACTCATCCCCGTCTTTCAAAACCAACGTCGTCCCATCTCGCACCACGAGATAAAGCCGACCCCCAGCCGCCGCCGGCGACGAGTAAATGTCACGTAACCCCTCGATCCGCTCCGGACCAAATAGCTTTTCCCCGGTCGCCGCATGGTATCCGGAGAAATACGTCCCCTTCCCCGAGACAAAATACAAGCGACCATCCGACAACAACGGCGACGCAATATCCGGCGTGTCCCGGCTCAGAGTCCAAAACTCCACATCCGTGCCGGTAACATCCCCCTCCGCTTCCGCCAGCTTGATCGCACTCAGCTTGCTCCCGCGATGGCCACTCATCACGAACACATTCTCCCCGTCACTCACCGGCGTCGCCACCGGACGCTCCGTCTGCCCTGTCGACGTCCATAGTATTTCCCCCGTATCCAAATCATAACTCCGCACCGCAGTCTTCCCGTTCGTGATCACCTGCGCCTTCCCATCAACCTCGACCACTAAAGGCGTCGCCCAAGTCGTCAATTCATCCCGATCCTTCTTCCACACGGTCTCGCCGCTCGTTTTGTCGATCACTTCAATGAACGATGGCCCCTCGTGATCGAAGTTTACCACCAGCTTGTCCCCATGCAGCGCCAGGGAAGTCCCTTCCCCAAACGTCGCCCGCGTCGTCATCTTCCCAAAGTCACGCTCCCACTTCAAATTTCCGTCCATGTCGTAGCAATACAACCCACGCGATCCAAAGTACGCATACACGTGCTCCCCATCCGTGATCGGCGTGTGCGAACCATACGCATGATTCGCATGATGCCCCTCATGCGGAGTCGTCTCCGCAGTTACCTGCTCCCATAACAAATCACCCGTCTCCCGATCAAAACACATCAACATAAAGCGGTGTGCCACTGGCGCCGCCGCGCCACCCCCACGAAAGCCACCACCGCCGCCTTTCTTCCGCCGCCGCTCACCCGGCCCTTCACGTGCTGGTCCCTGCTGCGCAAAGGCCTGCGGCATCTCAATCGCATCGTCACCCGCCGCCGCACCCTCGTCACCCTCAACTTTCACCGCGGTCTGAACAAAAACTTTGTCTCCCCAAACAATCGCCGAACTGCTGCCCTCCCCGGGAATCGGCACCTTCCACTTCACATTCTTGCCCTCGCTCCACTCCAAAGGCGGATTCGCCCCCTCAGGAGCCGCCCCCGTCGCATTCGGCCCTCGCCACTGCCCCCACTGCGCACCTGCCCCGGCTTTCCCTTCATCCCCCTCCTGATCACTCGCCCACGCCGACACTCCCGCCAGCCCAACCAACACCAATAGCAACAAGATCCAAAACTTTCCAAGGGTTTTCATGACCGTATTAAACCACACATCTCCGAAGTGGTTCCCAAAAAGTTGACTAGCCGACAATAACCTTACCCCTGCTTAACACGTCCCCCGCTCAAGCTCACAGGCATGCGCGGTAAATCCCGCACCAAAACTCGTGAGCCAAATCTGCGCCGCGCTCGAGTCCCCCTCCAGATACCGCTCCAATCCCATCAGCACGCTCGGACTGCTGCAGTTTCCGTTCTCATTCAAAATCAACCGTGTCTCCGTCAGCGCCCGATCTTCTTCTAGGCCCAAACGCGCCTCAATCGCGTCCACAACGTCGCGCCCACCCCCGTGCGATATGATCTTCACACCGGCACCATCACCTCCATACCGCTCCTCAAACAATCGCCCCACCGCGTCCGAAGACACCCCGGGCACCGATTTGTGAAGCTGATTCTTCAACGCCCCTCCTGCATTCACAAATCGAATCTTCTCCCGATGCTCCGGTTGATGCAAGGTCTGCCAACCCCCCGTTCGCCATTGCCCCGACTCACCTTCCCCGCGCCAAATCGCCGCCGCCGCCGCATCGCCAAATAAACACAAACTGATCAACACTCCCGGGTCGTCATCCAAATAAAACGCCGCCGAACATATCTCCACCGCCACCGTCGCCACCGTCGCCCCCGGGTTCGCCGCCAAAAATCCGTCCGCCGACCGCATCAACGGAATCGCCGCCCCGCACCCCAGCCCCACG
>JBCDBW010000078.1:0-21687 GCA_039182965.1 Verrucomicrobiota bacterium | reverse complement strand
CGCCAAAGTCACCGTCCCCGCTTACTACCCCGACAACGAAATCATTCGCGGCGATCTCGCCGATTACGCGATCGAAGTCGAATGGTTCGATACCCACATCGGACGCGCCCTCGCATACCTCGAATCTCACGGCCTCCTGGATAATACTCTCATCATCGCCACGTCCGACCACGGCATGCCCTTCCCCCGCGTCAAAGGACAGCTCTACGACGACGGCTTTCATATCCCCTTTGCCGTCCGCTGGGGCGACAAAGTCAAACCCGGCCGCGAAGTCACAGACTTCATCACCTTCCCCGACCTCGCCCCCACCCTCATGGAGATCGTCGGTCTCGCCCCCCATCCCCAAATGACCGGCCAATCATTTCTCCCCCAACTCCTCGCAACGGATTCCGGCCGCATCGACCCCAAACGCAATTACACTCTCCTCGGCAAAGAACGCCACGATATCGGACGCACCGATGGTGACCTCCTTTCGGTGTCCTACCCCGTGCGCGCCCTCCGCAACGACGGCTTTCTCTATGTGCGGAACTTCAAGCCACATCGCTGGCCCGGCGGCGACCCCCAATACGGCCTCCTCAACTGCGACGCTTCCCCCACCAAATCCTATCTCACCGGCCTCTCCCCCGAAAACCCCGAATACCGCTTCTACGAGATGGCCTTCGGCAAACGACCAGAAGAAGAACTCTTCGATATGAAAAACGACCCCGACTGCGTGAACAATCTCGCCGATGATCCCGCTTACGCGGAAACAAAAAAGAAACTCTGGCAAAAACTCGAACAAGAACTCACCGCCCAAGGCGACCCCCGCATCCTCGGCGAGGGCGATATCTTCGACTACTACCCCAATTGCCGCATCGAACGCCAACAAGACCTCTACCAACAACCCGACTGGGACCCCGTCAAAGTCTTCCAAGAAAGGTACGGTCCCACTTCGCCGTAACTCGCCCCACACTGCCTACGAGGGATCGTAGAGCGTGGCCTCCTGCCTCTCTTCCCCGCCTCCCGCCTCCCGCTTCCGAAGAACCAATAAACCGATGAACACGCGCGTCGCGCGCTACGGCACCCGAAACACTTTCCCCGTGTGCGGATCCTTCGCCAAACTCCCCGCCTCTAACCCAGCCACGTCAATGGGCAAAAACCGCTTCTCGCCAAACGGACTGTAAACAATCCCCGGTCTCCCCGGCACCGGCGTCGCATAGGGAATATCCCCATCCCCCAAAGACACCACCTCTTCCCGCGCCTCATTCACTTCCTTCCGGTCGCCCTCCAAGAGCTCACGCTTCGGAAATTGCTTCAAACGCGCCACCTCGGCCTCACGTGCTCCCAAGGCTTCGCGCAGGGCCGCCGCCTCCACCTGCATCTGCTCTAGCTCGCCCCGCAGAGCCGCCACGTCACTCTCACCCGATGAACGCGGCACCACTTCACGCTCAATCGCCGCCAAGCGCGCGGCATGCTCCCGCTCCATAACCTCCCGCTCACGCTCCAATTCCGCCACCCGGGCCGCATAGACTTCTCGCTCCCGATTTCCCTCGCCCGGCCGCGCCGCCCAACTCTCCTCAAGGCGCACGTTCGCCTCCCGTAAACGCCGATTCAATTCAATCACTTCCATCCGACGCCGCGCATCCTCACGCTCCCACTCCCAACGTAAGACACCCATCTCCCGCTCCGCTTCCGCCAATGCCGCCGACGCCGCATCCCGTGAACGACGCATTTCCTCCATCTCCGCCTCCATCTCAATATAACGACTCGGCGCCACGCCCGTCTCAACACCCCCTCCATTCGGCAAGTCTCCATACTCCCGCTCCAGTGGAACAGACTCGCTCCCACCCCAAGCCGGCGCCACTACCACCGGACGCGACGCCTGCGAACGCTCCCAAAGATCCAGCAAAGCCAACCCCACCCCACCCCACCGAGCCACTTTATCCCAAGTCCGCTCCTCACATCGATAGCCCCCGTAAGGCCTCCCATGCTCGCAATGAGCCCACGCCACCACCGGATTCGTCAGCGTAATCATCGCCGCTGCAGCCCCAACCCCACACCAACCAATCCAACCCGTCTTCGCTCGCATAGTCTTCTGACGCCCCAACCAAACCCTTTATTCAATTGCAAAACTGTCCCCCTCCGCCCCGTTCCCAGTTGGACTTGGAATATAATTTGGTCTCCTCTGCAAACCAATCGTAACTTGATACCCTCATGAAAACCCCCGGATCCCTTCTATCCCTCGCCACCGTGAGCCTCTGCGCTCTCACTTCACTCGCCACCGCCAAAACCGATACCCCTAATATCCTCTGGATCACGTCCGAGGATAACAGCATCCACTGGCTCGGCTCCTACGGCAATCCCCACGCCGATACACCCAATCTCGACCAGCTCGCCACCGAAGGCTTCCGCTACACCAATTGCTTCGCCAACGCCCCCGTCTGCGCCCCCTCACGATGCACCTGGATCACCGGCATCAACGCCGTGTCCATGGGCACCCACCCCATGCGCAGCCGTTACGAAATCCCCCACGACCTCATCAAATACTACCCCGACTACCTCAAGGAAGCCGGCTACTTCGTCTCCAACCACACGAAAACCGATTACAATATCGGTGGCCGAGATGATAAAGAACCTTGGGACTCGAAAGAACGCTTCGCCTGGAAAGATCGACCCGAAGGCAAACCTTTCTTCTGCATCGTCAATCACACCGAAAGCCACGAAAGCAAAGCCTTCGGCGATGTCACCGATACAGAACACAGCCCCGATGACGTCAAAGTCGCCGCCTACCACCCCGACATCGAACCCATGCGCCAAAACTACGCGCACTACCACGATGCCGTGAAAAGAATGGATGCCAAAGTCGGCGAAGTCCTCGCCGAACTCGAAAAAGACGGCCTCGCCGAAGACACCATCGTGATCTACAACTCCGACCACGGCGGCGTCCTCCCCCGCAGCAAACGCTTCCTCTTCGAAAGCGGTATCCATTGCCCTCTCATCGTCCGCATTCCGGAAAAATACAAACACCTCTGGCCCGCCGATCAACCCGGCGAAACGGTCGACCGCATCGTGAGCTTCGTCGATATGCCCAAAACTTGGCTCTCTCTCACCGGATCCAAAGTCCCGGAAATCATGCAAGGACGCATCTTCCTCGGCGAAGACACCGAGCCCGGCCAGGAATACCACTTCGCCTTCCGCGGCCGCATGGACGAACGATACGACAACGTCCGTGCCGTGCGCGGCCCGCGCTTCCTCTACATCCGTAACTACATGCCCTTTGCCCCATGGGGACAACACCTGAACTACCTCTGGAAAATGGTCGCCACTCAAGCCTGGGAAGAGGAATACAAAGCCGGGAACACCGACGCCGTGACGAGCCGCTTCTTCAAAGCCAAACCCTACACCGAAGAACTCTACGATACCCAAAGCGATCCCGATAACGTCAACAACCTCGCCGGAAACGCCGAATACCAAATGGTCATGGAACCCATGCGCGCCGCCCTCCGCGAATGGCAGGAAGAAATTTACGACAGCGGCATCCTCCCCGAAGCCGAACGCGTCCGGCGCGCTCAGGATAAAGGCGTCACCCTCTTCGAATACGTCCGGAATCCCGAATGGTATCCCCTCGCCACCTACCTCGACGCCGCCGATGTCGCCCTCGCCAAGGACCCAGCCAACCTCGACACACTCGTCGAATTCCTCGACGATGAAGACTCCGGCGTCCGCTACTGGGGCGCCGTCGGTTGCCTCCTCCTCGGCGACGACGCAAAGTCCGCGAAGAACGCCCTTCACACCCGCCTCGACGACGACTCACACGACACCCGCATCATCGCCGCGTGGACGCTGATCAACCTCGGCGAACAAGAAAAAGGGCGCGCCGTCCTCGCCGACCTCCTCGAAAAAAAAACCTACGCCTCCCTCGCCGCCCTCAATGTCATCGACTGGCTCGGCGAAGACGGCGAACCCCTCGCCGAGGCAGTAAACAACTTCAAACCCGGCGCCGGCATCCAACCCGGGTTCTCCTCAAATATCCAAAGCTACCTTCGGGAAAAATTCGGCCTCACCCCACCCGCAGATCCCGAAGCCAACAGAAAAGCCAAACGCAAAGCCAACAAAAAAAAGTAACCCCTTTCTTCTACAGGCACCGAAACCATGAACGTCCTCTCCGCCGGGGGTATTCGCATCCACGATAGTGCCTGAATAATTCGGCGAAGCCAACTCGGAATCGTTCGCCGCAGGCGGACAAAGGATTGGGGTGAGGTGGTCCTCCCGACGGTTCCCGAATCCAATTCGAGTCCCCATAATACCCTAACCCATACTCTTCACCCTGCCTTCATCATTGGGTACTTCGTCACTCGTCATTCTTCTCCCCGACCACAATCCCCACCGGCATCGTCCACATCATCCTCTCGTCGTCTACGACGATTTCAAAACCCGCTTCGCGCAAGAAATGCGGCGCGTTGATCGGCCGGCAATCCACAATGTGTGGAAAATGCCGGTGCATCCACTCATAAGAATGCTCCAAAAGACTCTCGTGCTCCCCTTTCTTCACCGAGGCCATACACACCACCCCCAATTTCCCGCCGCTTTTCAAAACCCGCTTCACCTCCGCTAGCACTTTCGGAATCTCTTCCTCCGGAAACAATTCCAAGGTGAAGCTCGTAAACACCGCCTCAAATCCCCCGTCCTCAAACGGCAAGGCCTGCGCATCCGCCAATTGTAAATCAATCGTCGCCCCCGTCTTCACCTTCGCCACTTTCGCCCGCGCCACTTCCAACATCCCTTCCGAAATATCAATCCCCTTTACCGTCCCGCCATCCCCTACCATCTCCGCCAATTCCAACACCCCGCTCCCCGTCCCAAACCCAATCTCCAATACCATCGCCCCTCCCTCGATTCCCAGAGCCTCCTCCCCCGCCTGCCGATAGGCATGCTCACTCGAATCCGCCATCAAATCATAGGCCTTGCTGATCCGGTCATAAAAATGCCGGGCAAACCCCGCCTGCGTCTCGTCTCCCTCTCCACTCATCCCCAATCCTTACCAATACCGCACCATCGGTATCAAAAACAAAATCTCCGCTCCTCTGCGTCTCCGCGTGAGACCCTTCCCTCGCTCAGACACCTACCGCTTCCCGCTCTTCCAAGCGCACCAAGCGCCGCGAAGTCACTTCCAATCGGTCCGCCAACACACCAGCCAAAAATCGATACAAAGCCGAATGATAGGCATGCTGATCGACTTCCGACAAATGATCCAAAAACTGGGGACCCACACGCAAACACTGCACTCGCCCATGCGCTACCAACGTCGCTGACCTCGGCGTGCCACGCAGATGTGCAATCTCTCCCAACATCTCTCCCTTCCGCCAAGCCCCGGCCAACTGCTGACCATCCTTCTCAATCTGAATTTCCCCACTCAACAAAAACAAAAGGGAATCATCCTCCGCCCCCTCGCGAATCACGCAATCCCCCGGATCACAATCCACCACCGTGCAACTCCGAATCAACTCACGCAAAATCCGTGAAGGCAAGGTCGCAAAAAACGGGATGTTCATGATCTGCGACGGCACTTCACGCTCCGTCCCCGGCGGCAATCGAAATTCCTTCATAAGACAATCAACAGTTCATCCCCATTTTAACCCGAAAAACAATACTTTCCATAAATATAATATAATACGTTTCCCCAGCATCCCTTCCCCCCGCACACCAAACGTGAGGCGATCCATCCCTGTCGAGCCTTCGAACGGAGCAAGAACGACGCCTCTCGAGCTCCCAGTAACCTCCCTTTCTTCTCAACCAAACAAGCGATCAACCGATCGACCGATCAACTCCCCCTCCTACCTTCCCCCCCGCCTCCCGCAAGCGCCCCGCCATGATCCGCATAATCTCCAGCGGAAACAACGGATGATGGTGCACCAAAAACTGAAACTGCTTCTCATTCACCTTCGCAAATCGACACACACCCACCGTCACCACATCCGCACTACACACCTCCTTTTCAATCAACGACATCTCTCCCACCACCGACCCACGCTCCAATCGCTCCAGAACCTTGCCTCCCAATCGCACCTCCGCCGACCCCTCCAACAACACATACATCAAGTCGTTCGCTTCGCCTTCCCTCAACAAATACTCGCCGCCCGCCAACTCAACCGCCCCTTCATCAAACTTAAACAAATCCGCCAAATTCATCTCCCCATCAATAACCAACCCCCAAAACGAACGCAACCCTTCTCCCCAAACGCCCCTCCCCCACCCTCCGGTAGGGGCGAGCGGCCCTGCTCGCCCGCCGTCCACCCAAAATACCATCGCTCACCACACCCCGTCAGATTCCACCCACCACTCTCGCATCCGCAAACCAGTTCCATCCCTCCACATCTAACAACCTAACAACCTAACAACCTAACAACCTAACAACCTAAGAACCTAAGAAATCCTCATACAACTCCCGATGCCGCCCTTCCAACCCCTCATCCCCATCCCCCCCCGCCGGCAACACCACCAACCGCATCCGCGCCCGACACTCCTCCCCCGCTTCCACATCCCGCCCAAACAAACTGAAATACAAGGCACTGTGCTGCCCCACCGAATTCCACTCCTCCGGTTCCCCCGCCTCCGGCTTCGGCGTCACACACACCGCACTCACCGCCTCCGGATCTCCCATCAACACAATCTCCACATCCTCACTCTCCGCAAAGATGATCGGCAAGGCCGCTACCCCCGCATGCACATACGACGGCCAGATCCAACTCGACCCCATCCGTCCCGACTTCTCCTGCATCGCCCGCGCATCTTCCCCCAGGGGAAAAAACGGATACTGCGGCCGCTCCCCCGGCGTGTCCATCTGCCGTAAAATCGTCACCTCACCCTCACCCTCCCCTTCCGCATACATCCCCTTCTCCATCAACACATCCACATACGTCGCCGGCAATATCTCAAAATTCTCAATCGCCCGCTCCGGCATCGCCACCATCTCCACATCAATCTGACCCGGCCCCGTCACCCGCCACGACGCCGTCACCTCCACCGGCCGTTCCTCGGTCGACCGCCAGTTCAATCGCAACCCGTCCGTCAATCGCTCCACTTCCGCCTGGTCATCCCGCAAGGACCCAAACGTCTCCCCTTCTCCATACACCCGATACAAATTCACCATCCCCTGGTGCCGCCGCTTCGCACCGACCGGCCCCTCCGGCGCACTCAGATCACTCCCCGTCGGCACATGCACCAATCCCCGCACGCCATGCTTCCCATACCCCTTCCCCAAATCCCGCTCGTCCCGCCCCACAATCACACCGCTCAATTCCGGCGTTTCAAAATGAAACGCTTCCACCCCGTCCTCCACCCGCCACTCCCCGTCCGGACCCGCGGGCGCCCCAACCACACTTATTCCGATCACCAAACTGACAACAAAGAGAGTTTTCATGCAGGAAATGATGAAGCAAACTGTCCCTATCCGCCAAGATATTCTCGCCACCCCGCGCTCGTCACGATGCCCACCAAAAAAGATCGCGCCAAAAAACAAGCACCCCTCTCCGGCACCGCCCTCGTCAAAGAAACGTGCCGTCGCATCCGCCTCGCCCGCGAACGCTGGAAAGATCACAACAACAAAGCCTGCCGTGCCGAACGAGAAAAAGCCCTCGCCCTCTACAATTCGCTCTCAAAAGATCAGAAAGAATCCATTCCCCAGGAACTCCGAGTCTGGCTGAGATACCGCAGCGAAAAATACTTCGGCACTCAACGCGCCAAGAAGAAACGCGATCGCCAATAAACCCTCTCAATACAAGGACGAGCCTCCCGTCAACGCTCGGCCAGATTCGCCACGACCTCGCGCACGACGCGCTCACTGTATCCGTTCACCTTCCAATGCCCCGGACTCCACCCCTTCAAAAACCGATGGAAGTCCGCCCACGCCACGCGATACAAGTCCCGCCACTCCACCTCAACAGCCTCCCCGTCCACTTCAGGCCGCACCCGCGCCAACTCCCCCACCAAGGCCGAAAAATAACACTCCAACACCGCCGCCTCCCGCTCCTCACAACCCGCCTCATCCATACAACTCCCCACAAAATACGCGACGTCTTTCACGCCGCAGCCGCCGCCGACATACTGAAAATCGACCGCCGCCACCGCATCCCCTTCCTCCGAAAAACAAAAGTTCGCCAACTTCGCGTCGCCATGCACGAGGGTCTGATACCGCGCCCCAGTCAATCGTCCATCAATCACACCCGCCGCCGCTTTCAACGCCGCGTCGTCTAACACTTCCCATTCCTCCGGACGCGTCGCCAGATGCCAATACGTCCCCACATCCCACAACCCCTCCGGCACTTCTCCCAAAAACGTCGCGTGAAACGAAGCCAACCATCCCAAACACTGTTCCACTTCTTCCCATGCCACCATCGCCCGCCGCGCGCCATACCCGGCCCCGTCCAAGTCTTCCAACACTAACAAAATTTCATCACCGTCCCGTTCGTAAGCCAGAAACCGCGGCACCCGGCAATTCTCACCACACCGATGACTCCAATCCCGATACCACGCGGTCTCCACTTCATAAGACCGAACCTTCCGCGCGTGCGATAAATCCGTGTCCCACCCCCGCGGATGCGTTCCCCCGTCCGGAAACCGAACATGCTTTACCACGACAGTCGCACTCGCACCCTCCTCCAAGCCCACCCGCAATATCTTCCCATACCCGCTCCACAATTCCTGCAACTCCTCCCGCACGTCCACTCGGGACGCACCGGTCGCCGATCGAATAACATCTTCAAAACGTTCTCCCAGTTGGTATCCCGTGTCCATTAGCCGTTCCACCTGACCTTTTACCGACAAGCGAATGCCAACCAAAGCGCAGTTTTCACAACCGAGAAATACTTTATTACCGTCCCCTTTCGCCTAAACTATTCGAAACCCCCAACCCGTCGGCCACCATGAAACCCCTCCCGATTATCGCCGTCCTCCTCTCCGGCATCGCCCTGGCCGTCGCGCTCACGAAAACAAATTCACATTCCCCATCCACCGCCACCTCCACCGCCACGCTCGAACACGAGATCAATCAACTCAAACAAGAAATCCAATCCCTCGAAGCCGCCCTCAATAATCGCACGCCCCGCTCCCCATCAACCGATTCCCTCACGACCGACCTCGCCCTCACCACCTCAGCCGGCACGCCCGGCTCCCCATCCGACCTCGCCGACCTCAAACGCTCCCTCGACCCCTACGGCGTCATCCAATCCACCCAGGAACGCATCGAAAAAGCGCGCCTCACCCTCCTCGACACATCCCTCACCGGCGGGGAACGCGCCCGCCAAGCCGGTCTCCTCAAACAATACGGACAATTTGATGCCGAAGCGGTCACCGCCATGCGTGAACTGCTCGCCACCAGTGAAGATGCAAACGAAAAAGCCGCCGCCGTCCTCGCGCTCCAAGGTCACGTCACTCCCGAGATGCGCGACGAAATCCTCACCGCCATGAACACGACCACCCCCGATGGCAAACCCGCCCCCCGCCTCACCTACCACGGCATCGAAGCCCTCGAACCGCTCCTCCCCGATCCCATCGTCGAAAACTGGATGCTCTCCGTCGCCGAAACCGATCCGGAACCCAAGATCGCCAAACGCGCCGCCCAATCCATCGGCGCGGAAATCCAATGGGAAAACAACACCACCAAAGGCCGCTGACTTCTCCCACCAACTCAAAGACCAATTCCTCCCAAAAAAAGTCTCTCCACTCCTAGAGGGACAGCACAATCTGATGCCATGTTGAGCACACCATGAACACCCCCCGATGGCTCCTCCCGCTCCTCTTGCTCAGCTTGCCCCTGATTCCTCCCACCGCCGCGGCGCAGCCGCATCCGGGTCAAGCGGCACGCTTGCCGAATGTTGTGTTCTTTCTCGTCGATGACCTCGGCTGGTCCGATGTCGCCTGCTTCGGCTCCCCCTTCTACGACACCCCCCATATCGACCAACTCGCCGCCGACGGCGTCCGCTTCACCGACGCCTACGCCGCCTGCCACGTCTGCTCACCCACCCGCGCCAGCATCCTCACCGGAAAATACCCCGCCACCCTCAACCTCACCGACTGGCTCCCCGGACGCCGCAACTTCCCTTTCCAAAAACTCAATAACGCCGTCATCAACCAACACCTGCCCTTCGAAGAAATCACCATCGCCGAAGTCCTCAAAGAGAAAGGATATAACACGGCCATCTTCGGCAAATGGCACCTCGGCAAACCACCCTCCAACCCCGCCGCCCACGGCTTCGACACCCACGTCCCCAACGTCCCTTCCAATTGGCGTACCTTCCACGCGCCCTTCGGCATGAAAGACCTCGAAAGCAAAGAAGGCGATTACCTCACCGACCGCGTCACCGATGAAGCCCTCGCATGGATCGATCAAAACCAAAACGATCCCTTCTTCCTCTATATGTCCCACTTCGCGGTCCACGACCCCATCCAGGGCCGAAAAGACCTCGTCGACAAATACACCGCCAAACTCAAGGAAACCAGAATCCCCAACACTCCCGACTTCATCCTCGAACCCAATCCCGATCACCCGAACAATCCCTCCCCCGAGGAACTCGCCAAACTCATTGACACCGAACCCTTCGCCCGACACAAAGTCCTCCCCAAAGGCACGATCAAGATCCGCCAGAAACAGGACAACATCGAGTTCGCCGCCATGGTCGAGAGCGTCGACCAAAGCCTCGGGCGCATCCTCGAAAAGCTCAGCGACCTCGGCCTCGAAGAAAATACCGTCGTCATCTTCTTCTCCGACAACGGTGGCATGGCCGCCATGAACGTCGGCAACCCCGCCCGCATCCTGCCCGAGGACGCCATCGACACCGCTTACGCCACCTCCAGCCTCCCCTTGCGCGGTGCCAAAGGCTGGCTCTACGAAGGCGGCATCCGCGTGCCCCTCATCATCAAATGGCCGGGCCACGGCGACGCCGGCACGGAATGCAATACCCCCGTCTCCAGTGTCGATTTCTTCCCCACCATCCTCGACATGATCGGCAGCGCCGACGACATCAACGCCGACCTCGAAGGCGTCAGCCTCACCTCCCTCGTCCAAGGCGACCCCATCGACGACCGCGCCATCTACTGGCACTTTCCCCACTACAGCAATCACGGCATGCAAAGCCCCGCCGGCGCCATCCGCGAAGGAAAATACAAACTGATCGAATATTTCGAAAACGGCACCCTCCAACTCTTCGACCTCGAAAACGATATCGGCGAACAAAACGACCTCTCCCAAGCCGAACCCGCCAAAGCCAAAGCCCTGCAGAAAAAACTCCACCAATGGCGCAAAACAGTCGGTGCCCAAATGATGGAACCCAACCCCGAATACGATCCCGCACTCAAAACCGAAGACTATTACCAACACCCCGACGCCCGGGAAATGCGGCGGTGACACCTGTCTGATCCTCGCCTATCGTCCCCTCTCGAACCCAACCTTCCATCATTTATGACCCGCGTCACCCGCCTCTCCCTCACCCTCGCCGCACTCGCACTCCCCGTCACCCTCCACGCCGACTTCAAAGAACCGCGCATCGAGAACATCGACGAAGATCGCACATCAAAAGTCACCTACCTCAATCCCGACTACCTCGTCTTCGATCCCGCCAACGCAGAAGAAGACGCCTCGCTGCCCCTCGTCATTTACCTCCATGGCGCCGGCGGCGTCGGAGACGACATCACAAAGATCAAAGGCCAGGCCTCCCGCATCGTCGAAGCATTCGCCCGTGCCGATAGAGAACCCTGTCTCATCGTCGCCCCCCAATGCCTCCGCGAAGTCCCCGGCGCCGAAGGCCCTGGCGGCTGGCTCCCCGATGAACTCAACGTCTTCCTCGAACACGTCCTCGAAACCCATCCCCAAATCGACAGAAAACGCATCTACCTCACCGGAAACAGCATGGGCGGATACGGCTGCTGGGTCTGGGGCGGTCACTACCCCGAGCACTTCGCCGCCATCGCCCCCATCGTCGGCGGCATCGGTCCCGAAGGCCCAAAGACGTCACCCCGCACCTCGACGAATGGGCCGCCAATCTCGCCAAGGTCCCCGTCTACGCCTTCGCCGGTGCCCAGGACCGCGTCGTCCCCGCCGAATACTCCGAGCGCATGGTCAAAGCCATCCGCAATGCCGGCGGAAAAAATGCCCAAGTCAAAATCTACCCGGATGAAGGCCACGGCGCCGGTCGCGCCGTCTACGAAGAAGACGAATTTTTCGATTGGATGTTCTCTCAAAAACGCCCGTAATCCACCGAACCTCGTGCGCCCCATCCCCAAATACACCTTCGGCGTCGGCGACCGCTTCGCCCACCAAGCCGCAGCCCAACTCCAAGCCTTCATCCTCGCCAAAGAAGCCGGCGCCGACGTCACGCCCGTCTGGAACAAGTCCAATCGCGAACACCTCATCGTCGGCTCCGATCCCGCCCAAACCCGCAACGCTGCCGATGCCGCGGTCGCCTCCCTCAACTGGACCGGCGATTACCTCCTCGATGCCGACCACATCAATCTCGAAACGGTCGATCGATACCTCGCCCACTGCGACTTCTACACAATCGATGTCGCCGATGCCATCGGTTCCCCCGCCGATCCCGCCGAAATTGATGCCTTCCTCGACCGCCACCCCGAACTGGAAGGCACCATCCACATCCCCGGCATCGACTCCCCCTTCACCACCACCCGCGATTCCCTCCGCAAAACGGCCAACCAATTCCTCAAAGCCACCCAGTCCGCCGGCGATATCTACCGCCACATCGCCACCAAACGCGGCAACGAAGACTTCGTCGCCGAAGTCTCGATGGATGAAACCGATTCCCCGCAAACCCCGCCCGAACTCCTCGTCATCCTCGCCGCCCTTGCCGATCAATCATTCCCCGTCCAAACCATCGCCCCCAAGTTCACCGGTCGCTTCAATAAAGGCGTCGATTACGTCGGCGACCTCGCCCAATTCGAAAAAGAATTCAACGACGACCTCGCCGTCATCGCCCACGCCATCGCCACTTACGGCCTCCCCGATACTCTCAAACTCAGCGTTCACTCCGGCTCCGACAAATTCTCCATCTACCAACCCATCCGCAAGGCTCTCGCCCGCACCGGCGCCGGTCTCCACCTGAAAACCGCCGGCACCACTTGGCTCGAAGAACTCATCGGCCTCGCCGAAGCCGGCGGCGACGCCCTCAAGCTGGCCAAACAAATCTACACCACTGCCCTCGAAAAACGCGAAGCCCTCTGCGAACCCTATGCCACCGTCATCGATATCGATCCTTCCCAACTCCCCGCCGCCAAGGAAGTCTCAACCTGGACCTCCGACCAATTCACCGACGCCCTCCGCCACGATCCCGAAAACCCCGCCTACAACCCCCACTTCCGCCAACTCCTCCACGTCGGCTTCAAAGTCGCCGCCCAACTCGAAACCACCTACACCAACGCCCTCAAATCCCACAGCGACGTCATCGCCAAAAACGTCACCGCAAATATTTACGAACGACACATGAAACCTCTCTTCGTCGAGTGACGTCTTCCAGCCCGGACCAGCTAGGCAGCACCTCTGACTGCTTCGATTGCTCAACCCCTCAGCTTCATTTCGTTCTCCCTCTCAGTTAACCAATCTTCACTCGAAAGCGTCTTGTAGGGCAGGCGCTCCGCCTGCCGTCCCACGAGTTCTCCCACTCATTCACCCGCCTCTCATCACCCTCAGACCGGAGAACGGACCTCCAGGTCCGTTACCTTCGAAACTGGGGGGAAACTGAGGGTCAAACTGAGGGTCAAACTGGGGGTCACAAACTGGGGGTCAGTCAGGAACTGGGGGTCAGAACTGGGGGTCAGGTCAGAACTGGGGGTCAGGCAACATTTCTCAATTGATTCCTCACCCAGCGCGCCACTTCTCGCGGTATTTCACCCCCCTCTAGCTTGCGGCGAAAAAGCCGGATTTGCTGGCTCGCGTTCGCCGCACTCTTCATCGACAAACGCTCCGCGATCCAAGCCATCGACACCGTGGTTCGCTGCGTAATCACCAAACCCATCGCGCATTTACCAACATGCGCGCCAGGAAGCCGCTCAAGCTCCGCCCGGGCCAAACCAAAGTACTCCATACCGGTCCTGACCACCCGTTCCGCATCCCCGCTCGCATAATCGCGTTCCAGCCCACTGGAGCGATAGTTCCGGCTCTGGCGACGCCGACTCGTGCTCCCGAAGCGCTCCAGCATCACCTCGGCAAAATCTCGCGTCCCCCAATACCAGCCACGGCCCAGATCAGAAAGCCGCCCATCTTCCGCAGTCTCGCCATCGCCCCTCTCCCTCAACAGACTCTTCCCACAGTCCCGAACCTTCTCCGAGCGCGCTCTCTCGTCCAGCCGCGCCACGAAGGCCGCACGCCCCGAGGGCCGGTCGCTCAACCCAAAGGCCGCCAGCCCGTCGAGAACCGCCAGCCAACTCGCTCGCTTACCGGCGGGCAACGCATAACCTTGCGCCACACTGCTCCACGGGTAATCCGCGACACTTGCTTCAGACTTTGATACGAGTCGCACTCGTCCCGCGCGCACCGGGTTGAGGTGAATGTAATCAAGCAAAGTCTCGTAATAAGTCCCTTCCTCGGACTGCACAATCACCGCTTTATAACGATCACCAAATAATCGCCCCCAGCCACGATGCCGCACGTTGAAACGGCGGGTATAGGTGTTCTGCAGCCACTTCATTCCCTCCACCAGATTGGCCCGCGGCGTCTCAAGCAAGAGGTGATAGTGATTTCCCATGAGCACCCAACCATGCACTCGCCAACCACTCTTCACACAGGCTTCTCCGAGGGTATCGAGAAAGAGCACGCAATCCTCGTCCTTGGGAAAAAGACTCCCCCGCCGATTCCCTCGCGCCATCACATGATAGAACGCACCCGGATATTCAATACGTAAGGCTCGTGCCACAACGCCGAACCTTAATGAAGATCCGTGTCACCATCCAAGCGTAAAATTGAATCATGTTGCCTGACCCACTTCTCTGACCCCCTTCCCTTTTATTGTCGGTGAAGGGGAAACCGGCAAGGTCGACACCGGCCGACAAATCCCCATTGCCTCTCGCACTTCGCAGGATTCCAACCTCACGACCACCATTGAATTTCGGGACGTTCTCTTGTCCCTCGAGGTGTCCCCCATCGTCACGGCCGAGGGAATCATTCTCGAGCTCACCCAACGAAACGACGAAGTCGCCGGGGAGCGAATCATCGACGGGATCGAGGTTCCCGACATCATCACGGAATCCTTGGATACCAGGCCAACGCTTGCAGATGGCCAATGGGAGGCCGTGGGCGGCATAAAGATCAATTCCTTTGAGAAAGGTCACGAAGGTTGGAAATGGCTCTGGAGAGTCCTTCCTAACGCAGCCAGTAAGAAGTCCGGGCGCCTGGAAATCGGTGTCTATCTCCGGGCTTCAGTGGTTCGTCCTGGGGAGGTCCCCCCTGTCCCCACCGAGCTCTACAATCCGAGCTATTTGGAGGATCGCCCAGGGCCACTGAAACGTGCTGGGTCTGCGTTCGGAAGGCTCTTCAAACGGAATAGGTAGAGACACACCCCATCAATCCTCTTCGAAGAGATGAGCAAACCTCTCAGGAATGTTGTCGTGCGTGCTGTTGCTTATGGAAGCAGGACCGAAGTGCACCGAACTGGAAGTGAGAATTTCGTTAGGCGCGACACTTATGTCCCTTGTCGTCGTTGTTTGAACGTTGTATCGGCCATCGTCTCTTGGTTTAATTTTTATGACCTGGTACCATTGACCATAGTGGCTGCTAACGGTGTTTAGGACATCCTGAGATTGACCAAAAAAGAATTCACCCTCGACCTCTCCAAGTAAATCTGTGACTTCGCCTCGAATCTGATCCCGGAGAACATCGGGATTGTGATTCCAAGGCGTGATGACAACCACTGCCTGGGTCTCGTTTTGAAATCCCTGCATATGCTGCGTCTCCTTCTCTTGAATTTGAGCTCTCAGCCCATCCATCACTCCCTGCAGCTGGCTCCGCGTTGGTTGATCGAGCCTGAAAAGTTCGGCAGCCTCGTCAGTTACACGCAAGTCGTCATCCAGCGTACGCACCACGGAGGAGTCAAAGTATCTACGAGGCAATGCAAAGGTTTGTTCTAGATCGCTGGCACTCGAAGTCTTGGTCTGCGGCTTGGAGGATACCCGTGCCCCGTCAGGCCGTTGGGGAGAATCTGGAGCGCGTCCGATAATTCTATCATCAAAATCATTGCGTGCCGTATCGGAGGGATTAGTCGAAGACTCTTCTTTTGAAACTAGGGTCGAGTGGGCAAACCAGCCGACTATGATTCCAGAAAGTGCACTGCCGACAATTGTCAGCCCTCGGTTTCGCCATTCTTTCATATAGTCAGACAGATGTTCTCTGTTTGAATGCGTGCTGTCAATGTAGGCTGGCGAGCTCTTCAGCGTTCGGGAATGGGGGTCAGGAATGGGGGTCAGGCAAGAGAAAGGTCGCTGGCGGATTGTCCTTGATATTATGCGCGGCCGAAGCGGCATTTCGATCATCAAGAAATACTCCATTACTCGGTTGGCCAAAACGACCATCGCCTACATCGTGAAGATCGTACAAGCCTGAAAATCCGATATATAAATTAGCTTCCGGAATCAGCTGCGCACATGAACTGGATAGGTTCGCCCCAGCGGAGGAACCCGCCAGTCCCACTCGGTTAAGATCAAAATTGTACTTATCTTTATTTTGCCGGACCCATTCCATGGCATCCAACACATCCTGCCGGCTGTCGCTGAGAACGCCGCCATGTTTTCGAAGTCGATAACGGACCGAGAAAACCGCAATCCCCCGCTCAATCAGAAAGCGTGCTCGAAACTCATTTCCGACCGGCGAGCCGCTTCCCCAACCTCCGCCATGCACCCAAAGAATGATGGGAACAGGACCCGTAACACTTTCAGGCATCCAGAGAATCGAGTCTAATTCATGGTCCCCGACTGTTTTGTGAACGATCGTCTCTGCCGTATAGGTAAACTTGGGTTCAGGTTCTTCATCTATGGGAGCTATGGTAGTATCCTCACTTTTCTCGACGACACGAATATTTCTAAATCCGGTTTTTGCGGCTATAGACGGGTTAAGCGACCTGCCTGAAACCGTGTATGGCGGAGCCGCCCCGGGCAGAAAATCCAACTTGTAGGGGCCCTTGTCTTTGGATACGGACAAGTTAAATGAATAGGCGGTCCATCCGTTCGAGGCAGATAATTCAACCTGGTGAGTCGTCTTTCCCTTTTTACCCTGCCAAACTAGGAGCAATGGGGCCGTATCCGAAAAATACTCAAAGCTAACGGTTACCTTCTTTTCCTTATCAAAGTTCAAGGCCTGATTGAACGAGACAGCCACATCGGGATCGCTCCGCTGATCATACAAGATATAAGACCCATCGCCACTGGCATCTTTTTCAATCGTAAGAAACCGTCCCGATTCCTGATCAATTTCCCATGAGCCAAATCCACTGTCGAAATTTCCGTTATCAAGAATATTGGCCTGAACACTCAAAAACAGACTGCTAAAGGCTAGTAAAACTGAAACCTTGAGCCAACGGTGAATTGCGCTACGTGGAGTAAACGGAAAATGCATTGGTGATTTCTTAATTTTCTTATTGAACAGTTATCTCAGAGTGATTGCCGATTGGCCTGAAACAGGCATCAAAATTATGCTCACCATTTTAGGGCATGGACGCTGCCGGTGAGAAAAACACGATCTCAAGGCATCCGATTGCACTAGTCCTAGAACTCGCTCTACAATATCAGTTACCCATTCGTCGGGTTCTCAAACCAAATTACACCCCAGCCGCCGTTTTCCTCGGTTGTAGCGATATCCATATCACCGTCGCCGTCCAGGTCGACGAGATAGGCATCATCCATTTTTTTGCGTGACTCTGGACTTGGAAGATCCATCAAGGTGGGGGTCCAGTCCTCGGGCGACATTCCATCTCCAGAAAAGGCCAGATACCACAGTTGAGCTTCGAATTCAGGAATAATTACAATTTCGGGGTAACTTGGGTCGCCGTTCATCTCCAACAGTGCAATGCCCTTGGGTTTGGGTTCCACCGTGACACTTTCCGGCTGGGCTGGCCTCTCCGCTATCTCGATTTTTTGGTAGGTGGGTGCTCCCTGATCATTGGTGCGCAGAAAGATGCGGATATTGCTCCCGGCCTTCACCAAGTCAAGTCGGCCATCGCCATTCACATCACCCATGGTCATGAACATATCACCTTCTGTGCGATCGATCGTCGTTACCGGCCATCGCCGGGTAATCTGATCTTTGCCCGGGTTCGCGTAATAAAACAATCCTTGTTCCTTGCGGGCTTGGATCAATAGATCCTTATCTCCATCGCCATCTAAGTCGCTGGCAATGGAAGTCATTGGCCAATTTACCTTCCCAAGTAGGTGCTGCCTCCAGTTGTTCGCGTCGTGCTTACCGGTAGCGGGCTGCTTGTACCAAAACCTAGCCCCAACAATTAAATCATTCAGCCCGTCGCCATCAAGATCGCTGACGATGGGGGTGCGTTTCTTTTTATCAAAAAGCACCATAGGTGACCATGCTGAGGAGTCTCTCAACTTGGCTTTACCTGGGTTGAAGTAGATGTGACCTCCGTTCGCAATATAATCGATGTCACCGTCATTATCGAGGTCGCCGATTCCAGAGTCCTCGCAGGGGCCATGTCCGGTGAACTCGATGAAGTCGGTCCAGGGTTCCCGAATCTTATCCGGACCGGGATTGAAGTATAGGCGACTGTAGCCTCCTTCTTCAAAATTAACGAGGACATCGAGGTCGCCATCGCCATCCCAGTCGTGGTGATTGAAACCATCTGGTCCGTGGTCATGTGGGTCCGGCTGAATGACATTCACACGCCAGCCACTGGGACCCGCTTGGCCTACGTATTGTTTCCAGGATTCCCGATCGACTCGCGGTTTAGAATACAAATCTGGAAGGGTGCACAAGAGCAAGATGACACCGATGATTGAGATTTTCCGGGTCCCAGTTGGTTCGTTTCGTTGTTCGGACCTCATTAACTGCGTCGTGGTTTTTCCTTGGGCGATTCATCGACCACCTCGTAGTGGTCGCGTAGGCGTTGAAGCTCGACCTTCAGTTCATTGATAATCTCTTTATTGGCGGGAACGTCGTAAACACTGGTGAGCTCGTCAGGATCGAGTTCCAAATCAAAGAGTTCCCACTCCTCGCCATTGGGAACGTCTTCACCGTAGTAGCGGATGAGTTTATAGCGTTGAGTCGCCACCCCTTCATGTCGGCGCACGTTGTGCACCCCGGGATATTCATAGTAATGGTAATAGAGTGATTCTCGCCAATCTTCCGGTGTTTCTCCTTTCATCAAAGGGACGAGACTTACCCCTTGCATGTCTACCGGGACTTCGATCCCAGCGATATCGAGAAAAGTCGGCGCATTGTCGATATTTTGGACCAGATCGGTGCTGCGTGTTCCGGGTGGGATCACTCCGGGCCAACGAGCAACTAATGGGGTACGGAACGACTCTTCGTACATGAAGCGCTTGTCGAACCAGCCATGTTCACCGAGGTAAAATCCCTGATCGGAGGAATAGATAACCACGGTGTTATCGGACAGAAAGGCTTCATCGAGGTAGTCGAGCAATCTCCCGATATTTTCATCAACCCCGGCAACACAAGCGAGGTAATCCCGCATATACCACTGATACTTCAGGCGCGTGAGTGCTTCGGGATCATCTTGATCAATCTCAAGAAGTTCCGCCTGCCGTTCGGGGCGCCAGGCTTTGCCATCGCCTTCCGTTCCCATGGTCTCTGAAATTGACATATCTTGATTGCGGGCCGCATGGCCCCGTCCTTCATAATCATCGAAAAGAGTTTCAGGTTCGGGAAACTCCCTGGATTCAAACCGTTTTCGAATCCGTTCTGCGGGCACCCATCCTCGATGAGGAGCCTTAAAGTGAACCATCGCCATGAACGGTTTTTCGGGATCTCGATCTTGTTTGAACCACCGTATCGCGCGATCGGTGATGATATCGGTGGAGTGGCCTTGATAGCTTGTCTTACCATCTTCGGTTTTGAAAACGGGATCATTGTATTCGCCCTGCCCGAGCAGCACCTCCCAATAATCGAACCCCTGCAATTTTCCGGCCAGGTGAATTTTCCCGACCATAGCGGTCTGATAGCCGTTCGCTTGAAATACCTTTTGGAATTGTGGCTGGTCATGGTTGAACCGCTCACTATGCCAGTTCATATATTTGCCGTTCTTGTGGCTGTGTTTCCCGGTCAACAAGGTTGCCCGACTGGGAGCACAGATTGAATTTCCGACGTAGGCTCGCTCAAACAAAATGCCCTCCTCGGCAATGCGGTCGAGGTTTGGGGTCAGATTCAATGATTCAAAGCGTCCACCATAGGCCCCCAAGGCCTGTGTGGCATGGTCATCTGTGAAGATCCACAGAATATTGGGTGGAGCGACTTCGGCGCGACCGACTTGTAGTCCAAGCACGGAGAGGAAAGTTAGGAGACCGATGAGCGAATTCATAGACTATACTGCTTTGTGTATGCGTGATAGTAGGACTGTTAAATTGCTGAGTCAGACGCTTACTGCAAGGGGTTCGCCTTTTCAACCCCACCGTTCCATCACCGCGCATCGCCCCGGGTTGGAGGGAGTGCAATCTATTCTGGTTCGACCAGAAAGGCATTGTCCATCTTCTTGCGTGTTTCCGGACTGGGCAAATCCATCAGGGGGGATGTTTTCGTGAGGACAAACTTTTCGCACCAGGTTGCGAAGGCCAGAGGATCCAGATTCGGGCATTCGACGAGTTTTTCTTTTGGGAAAGCGTGATAAACAGCCCCTTCAGTTTGGCCGTAGGCAAAATAGAATTTTTTATCTTCGCCATGGAGCCACCACTCCCCTGAGCCGGGATTCATTTCGGTGATACGAAATGAGAATACTGAAGATTCGTCGGGAATGAAGAACCCATTACCGGAGACAAGCATCCAGCAGTTTGTGAGAGTGGGCGAAAGAAGCATCCAACCAAGAAGAACTGCAAATATCGCAGAGACTACATAAAGCGAACGTCGCTTTGGTATTGTTTTTGCCTGAAGGCTTGCGTGGGTTTTCCCGTCACTTCGAGGAACGCTTTTCGATATAATACAAACCTCCAGAGGCTCGTCTTCTGCGCCTCCTTCGCCATCGATGGCAATGAAGCAGTCTCGATTCAATGCAGTTTTACGCCATTCGGATTTGAAGCGCTTGACGAGCGCACGGGCGATCTTGAGGAGCTGAGCAGCGCTGAGGTCATGGTAGTCAGCGCGACCATCAATAAAATCGGTGACAATGAAGAAGCGATTAAGATCGATCTCGGCTTTCTCACGGTTTCCCTGAACCGCATTCAAGTTATATTGCACCTCCTCGAGGGTGAAGGGCTCCTCATCGCGAACGAGAATCATACAGCCTTCAATCATTTGGAATGATACCGGCAGCTGCTGGGCCTGATTGAGGAGCTCCTCGAATTTCATTACTCGGAATATTGTTTGCGTTGGCCGTTCCAAGTGAGATCGACTTCTTTGCCGTCTTCCCAGCGGAACCCGACAAATTCGAAGGCTTGTTGCTCTGCGTTGAGCTCGCCGGTGAGATACCATTCGAAGTCACCGGCGATATTGATGACATCGAAGGACCAGCGACCAGTGATCGAGTCCTCGGTGGCGTGGGT
>JBCDBW010000077.1:0-22139 GCA_039182965.1 Verrucomicrobiota bacterium | reverse complement strand
ACGGCATTGAGGTGGAGTTCTTGTGCGAGGTCGAGGAGGTCTGTTAGCTCAGTTTGCTGACGTTCCTTGGAGAGACCCGGTTTTGAGGGCCAATGAAGGTTCCAGACAGAGGCGATCCATGCGGCGCGGAACTCACGCGGGATGATTGGGGGAGTGTTGGTGGACGGTTCTTCCTGGGCCACTGCAATGTTAGGGCCGACGAGGAACAGGCATGTAATGGCGAGCAAAGCAGTGGGGTGCATATTCGTTTTAATGTTAGACCAAGATTTGGAAAAGGCAGGTGGAACTTTTGGGAAGGGCTTTTGTAGGCGAGAAAAGGAGCGTGGTGGGAGGTGAGGAGCGGTTTATTTGTAGGCGGGAGACTGATTTTTGGTGGGCGAAAAGCGGGATGTGGACAAATCTGAGCGTCGAAGTCGCTCATTTTCAGGGGCTACCAGACTTGTTAACAAGATATTCACAACTCGTTCATGTTGAATAATTTATACTCTTTTTTGGGTTGACGCATCGGGGCTTATTGATTAAGTTTATCATCGGTTCTTTGAAAGAATAGAGACGACAGCGGCACTTACGCGGCGCCGTTTGTTTTCTCCGGAGATAAATCCAGGTGAGAGCCTGGAGAATGGTTGGGACGAACTGGCGTTCCCAGCCCCTTGAGCGGGATTCGAAAGAGGTTGCTTGAGGCACATTTCACCTGCCCCCCTGGTTTGGGTCGCACCGAACCGGAAATGCGAAATGGGGGTGAGGCGGTGAGCGTGGACTTAGCTTTTAAAAAGGAGCCAAGGCTGGGAAACCGGCACGCGAGCCGAGTCAAGTCTTCTTGGATAGGGTTACGGCCCTGATGAGGAGTGCAAACGCAGTCGGCCGAGAGGTCGGAAGTTGTTACTGCGAGCCAGTGTGGAGGTTTGTTTCCGACGGTGCACGAGATGATCCATGCCGTCAGAAGGTTTCGGCTTCGCAACCGGAACGCGAAAGGGGAGCAAGTCGCCGCGGATTGAGCGCGTCAGCCGAGGTTACATTGGGACCACAGTGGAGTTTGGCTGGTCCGGCGATAAGATCCGATGACGGGCGGTGTTGAAAACGGCGTCGCCTGCTTGTGAGAAGAACACAACTTGAGAGGTAAGAGGCAAGACCCGTGGGGCAAGGCCAACGATCTTCTGGCTCGAGAGGGTTGGAAAGGTGCCGACCTTGTGCCGATGGTTAGGGTGTGACGCGTAACACAAGCGCACCCGAACCTGGTTTGGCGCGGCCATGCTGGCAAGTATGGTGTGAACCAAGCCCAGACGCCTCACTCAACAAGCGATCGACGGTGTAAGAAGCCCCGGTTGCCGGCCCTGCTACGAGGCCGAAAACTCTTCAGGAAATGATCGTGCGGAAGAGAATAGCGTCGGGAAACTGTCAGCCTGCGACGTTCGACGAGCGAAGCTGAGCGCCAAATGTCAGTGAACGGGGAAGAGAGCGTGGCGAGCTCCCATTCCCACCTCCTTTTTTGTCTGAATAAATGAGGATGATGAAGGGACCATTAATCGATTCGGACATGAGACATATGGGTGTGTCGGTCTGAGATTGAGAGGAAAGGTCCGTCGACGGGAAACTGTCGACGGACTTTTTTTATGTTTTAGTTTCGCAGTCTTGCAGTCTTGCAGTCTTGCAGTCTTGCAGTCTCGCAGTTTCGCAGGGTGGCGCGGATTGGTGGGATGGGGACTGACATGACTGCGGGCGCGGGAAACGCTGTTCACCGTTCGGTGAGTGCGATGGGATGGTATTGGGTTGTCTTGGTATCCGCATCCATTTGTGCCATTGCAGGGATCAGTGCGCTGCATGCGCAAACTCGGGCGGCGGATCGCGCGCAACTGGTCCTCGAAAAATCTTGGGGGCGGGCGTTTGCGCATCAGAAACGGGAAATTGCCAAGGGGTCGGTTGATATTTGTTTTGTTGGTGATTCGCTTACGGAGTTTTGGGCTTCGACGGGCAAGCCGATTTGGGATCTTGAGTTTCATCGATTCCGCGCCGTCAACCTGGGAATGGCGGCGGACCGGACGGAGAACATTTTGTATCGGGTTCAGAATCTTCCGTTGGCGGCCCATCCTCGGAAGTTGTTTGTGGTGCTTGCGGGGACCAACAATTTGTCGCGGGACCCGCCTGATTCACCGGCGACTGCGCTCAAAGGCGTGCGTGCGATTCTAGAGACGACCCGGAGGCAGTGTCCGGAGAGCACCGTATTGATATTGTCGCTTTCTCCAAATGGTTATTATTCTGAGGGGGCCTTACGACAACGTGTCCTTGAGTTCAATGGGGGGCTGGAAGCGCTCGGTGAGAGGGAGGGGGTTCATTATCTGGATATCCATCATGAATTTGCGGATGACGGGAACCGTTGGAGGGAGAGGATGACTTTGGACGGAACGCATTTCAGTGTGCGGGGGTATGATTATCTTACCCGGAAGATTGTCCCCGTGATTTCGGGGATTATGTCTGGAGGTCCTTAGGCGGGAAGTGTGAGAGCGTGGGCGGCGGGGTTGAGAATATTCTTGGTGGCGAACGCCATGGGACTTTTGATGGGGGTTGTGATTCAGCGCCACAACGCGAAGGAGGTTTTGATGTCGGCGTTGAATTTTGTTTTTGGATTGATGGCGTATGGATTGGCGGGATTGTTTTTTTATTTTGCGGTGCGAATGGTGGCGAGACAGTTTGATTGGGAATTGTCGGGGGGGCTCCATTGGGGGATCGTTTTGGCGGGATTGTCCGGTGTCACGATCACGGGGTGGAGGAAATGGAAGAGGGGAGAGGGGCATGATGAGTATGCGGAAACGGATTTGTATTTTGGGTTAGCGCCTGAAACCAGCGGTGCCCAAGTCGTGGAGCACTATGCGACGCGAGTGACGGGACCGGCGTATTTTTTGTCGCAGTTGTTTGTGGCGGGTCCTTTGCAGTTGCTGCGGGGGTATCACCGGTTGCGGCGGTTGATTCCGCGCGAGGCCGGTTTGGAAGAGCGGTTGAACCATTTTCGGGGTGAGATTGAGGCAGTGGGTCGGTGGCATGCAGCGTCCACCTATCCGGGCCGGGAGCGGGAATTGGGTTATCTGGTGCGTATGGGGCTGGTCGACTTCAGTCCTCGCACAGGTAAGGTGCGCGGGCGGTAGCATTTTTACGGGATTTTTACGATGGAGAGACGGGGGGATGACGCTTCCAGCGGCGATCGGGGATAGGATTGCGGGATGAGAAATGAAAAGTGTCTTGAGAGCCGGAGGTGGATTTGGATCTTTTTAGTATGGATGCTGATGGGAGCGGTGGCTTTGCGAGGCCAGGACGAAGGGGCCGAAACGCCGTCGGCGCCGGAGCTTTTGAAGGATCCCTTTCTTAAGGAGGCGAGCGGAGGGGCGCCGGCGGATTATGGGAAGCGGGATCCGTATGCAGAGGTGGCGGCGGAAGCGGCGGCGGTGGCACGTGAGCCGGAGCGAGTGATTGCGGTGAGTTCGGAGTTTATAGAAGTTCCCCGGGAGAAGTGGATCAAAGTGATGGCGGCAGACGAGGGGGATCCGCTGGATGGAACGACGTTGCGAGAGGAAGTGCAGAAGTGGTTGGAGTCGGGAGAGGCGGCGCATGTGGGAGGTGGGATGACGGTGGCGCGGAGCGGACAGCGGGCGAGTGTTCAGTCGGTGCAGGAGTTTCTGTATCCGACTAAAACGGAACCCTATGGGCCGAATGCCCGTTTTCCGGCGGCGTTCGAGACGTTGCTTTTGGGGCATCAACTGGAGGTAGATCCTCAGATTTATCCGGAGAAGTACGCGAAAGAAGGGGATTTAGGGGATGAAGGAAAGGGTGGGTGGCCGAAGATCGGGCTAGCGATGGTATCCGAAATGGGGTGGTATGCGGGTGAATACCGCTATGGGTATGAGCCGGACGCTTTGTTGGGTGAGCCGCTGGTGATCGAACCGATCTTCCGGTTTTTTAAATCGACGAATCAGGTCATTATGGCAAGCGGCGAGTATCGGTTGATGGATGCGTTTTCGTGGACGAACGAGGACGGGGCTCCGCTGACGGAGTCGAAAGTGTTGTCGTTTGTGCGCGCCGACATTGTTGAGTTGGAGCCTACGGTGGGGCAGAAGTCACCTCCCAAGCGTGCGCAAGCGGTATTGAAGTTTGAATGGATCGAAGTCGACAGTGATTGGTGGGCAGGGTGGTTGCTTGATCATGAGGGCAGCTCGTTCATTTTGACTGCGCGTGCTGCTGTCGAAGAACTGCTTGATGAGCGGCGGGCCAGTATTATGGAGGTCTTGCATCTGCCGATGTTGAGCGGGCAGCGTCAGAAATCGGAATCGAAGCGTTTCATGGTCTATCCGACGGAGTGGATTCCGGCCGAGGAAGTGGGGATGCGGAGTGAGCGCACTGCCTCCGAGCCGCGAAACCTTGGTGTGACGGTCGAGGTGGATCCGGCTCTTGGGCCTGGGGGGTATGCGGATGTGAATTTGGTTCCTGAGATTGTCACCCATGTGGGGGAGAATGTGCATCAGCGGATCGAGGTGGACGGTGAGTGGGTGCCGGATGTGACCATGCCTTTGTTTTATGAGATGAAGACCGTAACGTCGGTTACATTGGCATTGAGCCAAGCGATGCTGATATCGGTGATGGCGCCGGCGGATGAAGTGGGGTTTCCGGACGGGGAGCGACGGGTGCTTCTGTTTCTGACGGTGCGGCGATAGGCTGGTGGGGCATGGGATGAAGGGTCGACGCGGGGGAGAAGTTGCTGTTAAGTTAGGTTAATGCAGGGGAAGAGTCAGTGGGTGATGCCGTTGCTGATTGTGATGTCGGCGGGGGTGGTTTTTTTAGCGGGCTGGCGATTGGCGCGTGAGGAGACGGTGATGCGGGTGGAACGGGATCGGGCGCCGCTGGAGGGATTTGCGGAGGAGTTGGGGCGGGAATTGGGGCGCCTGGAGGAACTATATGAGTCGCACCTGCGGCGGCTCGCGCGACGGGTGGAACGCGGGGACGAGTTCGGAGTGCGGGATATGGGTGAGGCGGTATCGGGGGTGCGGCAGATATCGATTCTTCGGGGCGGAGAGGGGGGGACGGCTAAGAATTGGCATGTGGATGTCTTGCCGGAACGAGATGGGTTACCCGCGGAACCGACTTTTGACCCTGGGGCGGAGCCGTTGTGGGAGGATCAGGAATCGGTGTTGTTGGATGGGGAGGGGATTTTGGCTCCGTTTGGTCCGGAGGCGGGTTGGTTGGATCGTGTGGGGCGGCCCTTGTTTTATTGGCATCGGCGGGGGAGTGGCGATGAGGTGGTGGTCATTTTGATTGAGCGGACGGATGTCGCGGCGAGCATGGATGGGTGGGTGCGAGATTGGATTGAGGGGGATGACTTTGATCCGTTTACGACGACGGAGGGCGTGGTCGAATTGCGAGGGCCAAAGGGAGATTTGGTGGATGGTTTTTTGTGGGGGGAGCGTTCGGCGGGTGCCGCGGAAGGGCGGCCCCATTTTTTGTTACCGGTGCGGACGCGATATGGGGACTGGGAAGTGGCGGCGTGGGATGTGATGGAGACTCGGGTGGCGTATGCGATGCCTATTCTGGTGGGGGGCGGGATTTTGGCGCTGTTGTTAGCGGGAGTTGGTTTTGGCGCGTGGCGGCGTCAGCGGGAGGCGATGCGACAGGCGGAGCGGCGGGTGTCGTTTGTGAACCAGGTGTCGCATGAGCTGCGGACGCCGCTGACGAACATCATGCTGAACAGTGATCTGGCGGCGGAAGAGGGGACGTCATCCGGAGAGCGGCGGCGGCGACTGGGTTTGATTCGGGATGAGGCGGGTCGCTTGAGCCGGATGATTGGGAATGTCCTGACCTTTGCGCGTGGGGAACGGGGGCAATTGGAATTGCGGCCGGTACGCTGCGTGCCGGACGAGGTGGTGAGTGATGTTTTGGAGCCATTTGAATCGGCGTTCGTTCGGCGTGGGATTCGGGTGGAATCGACGCTTGGAGCGGGCGGGGTGGTGAAAGTGGATCGGGATGCGTTGGCGCAGGTGTTAGCGAACTTGGTTTCGAACGTGGAGAAGTATGGAAAAGAGAATGGTCGGATGGAGGTGGAGACGCGGTTGGGAAGTGGGGAGTTGGTTTTCACCGTGAAGGATGATGGGCCGGGGATTCCGGCGGGGATGGAGGAGCGGATCTTTCGTCCGTTTCAACGAATGAGATCGAGTGTGAAGGAAGGGGTATCGGGCGCGGGCCTGGGATTGGCGATTGCGCGTGATTTGGCGGAGCGAATGGGGGGGACTTTGGTTTGTGAGCGGGTGGATAAGGGGGCGTCGTTTTGTTTGCGGATACCGGCGGTGGAAGAGCCGGGGAACATTGTGGAAATGGACGAGGCGGTAGGTGGGTGAGTGAATGATTGATGTGTGGTGAAGATATTGTTTGCTGATGATGATCCGGTGACGTTGGATGCGTTGCAGGCTTGTGTGGAGGGGGACGGGTTTGAGCCGATCCTGGCGAAGAACGGGAAGGAGGCGTTGGAGCTGTGGCGGCGGGAGCGGCCAGAGCTGTTGTGCCTGGACGTGATGATGCCGGGGGTGGACGGGTTTGAGGTTTGTCGCCGGGTGCGATCGGAGAACGCGCGGGTGCCGATCCTATTTTTGTCGGCGAAGTCGGAAGAAGTGGACGTGGTGGTAGGATTGGAATTGGGGGGGGATGATTTTGTGCGGAAGCCGTTTGGGAAGCATGAGTTATTGGCACGGATTCGGGTGGCGTTGCGGCGGGCGACCGGGGGGGAGGATGCGGGGGAGCGTCGGCGATTGGAGCTGGGGGATTTGGTGGTGTATCCGCGGGAGTTGCGGGCGGAGCGTGGGGGAGAGGAGATTGAGTTGACGCCGCGGGAAGCTTCGATATTGGAAGTGTTGCATGAGCGGTCGGGTGAGGTGGTATCGCGGGATGTGTTGTTGGATCGGTGCTGGGGGGTGGACTATTTTCCCGAGTCGCGGACTTTGGATCAGCATATTGCGAAGTTGCGGAAGAAGGTGGAGGTGGATGTGGGGAATCCGGCGGTGATTGAGACGGTGCGGGGGGTAGGGTATCGGGTGAGGGGGTAGTGGCTTTTAACCACAAACCGTTCTTCGCCACGGCTACGAAAAGGTCATGATGGAGACGAATTGGCACGAGGAAACACTCAAGAGAGCGGTTCTCGGTGATTAGTGAGATTCAGTCCTCGCTTCGCTGCGGAGGCTCGGGAAGGACGCCGAGCCGCACCTTTGTCGTTGGGCGAACGAATGTCGTGGGAGCGGGTGAGCGGGTTGCTTGTCACTACCGGCGTGGCCGAGGGAAGGGAGCGACTTGGGATGAGGTCACAATCGGCGATCTCGGGAACAGCGGGTGTGTGGTCGGCGCTTATACAGAGAAGGGCCGGTTCTGTAACGGCGAAGCGGCGGGGGTTGGGTAGGGTAGCCCCGTTATGTTGGGTGAAGTTTTAGTATCGCCTTATGCTTGGGCGACGTTTGTGATCTGCGTGCTGGGTGGATGGTATGCCAAGCGTTGCTTGGTGGACGGGATTATTGTCGGGGGGATTGCTTCGTTGATTCTGGTTCCGGTTTGGGTGGTTGCGGGGATGGCAATGATGATTCCGCGATTAATTGCGGATTTGGTGTGACCCGGGTTTGGTGAATGGGTGAGTGAGTTCGTGGCGGATTGGCCCGTTTGGTTGATGGTGTTGGTTCATCCTGCGACTTGGGTGACTGGGTTTCTTTTCTTCATGTATTGCCGGGCCGAGAGGGAATCAGCGGGAGCATCGGCGGTGCATATGCCGTATGAGTCTGAAGTGGCGCGGCATAATGTGCTGTTGAGCCGGCTTCGCGGCTAGGGCGGAGCGGGGTATTGGCGGAGTGCGCCTTATTTTTGTCGGTGTTGGGGTTATAATTTTTCTGTCTTTGGTAGAACAAATCGCCTGAGGTGTGGTCACAGAGCTTTTGGGGGCGTCATGGATTTTTGGGGGGTGGGAACGGGATGAGCGGAAAGGCGAGGGATGGGAAACTCGTTCGAATTGTTGTGTAGTGGATGTGTTGTAGCAAAACAAGCTTGCGGTGGTGAAGGGTGGTTCGGGCAATGATCTCGATCCGATCGATGTATTCATACGGTCCATCTCCTCGATGCTATGGAAGACCGTGATCTTCTTTGCGCCCTGTTTTGTGGGGTATTGTGTGGGTTCGCTTTTTGTTCAATCGGATTTTTTGCCAACTCCGCAGGACTTCTTTTTGGTTAATCCCTTTCTGTTGATGCTCAATTTGATGATGTTTCCTTCGCTGTGGTTGATAGTGGTATGGATGAGTTGCGCCAAGATTATCGGCTTGGTTTCGATTCTCTTTTTTGGGGTTTACTTCATCCTCATTTTTTTTACGACGCGGGACTTGAAACTGCCTTTTGCGGTAATAACGGTCGTGCAAGCACAAGTGGTCTATTTTACCTTCGCAAAGGTGTCGTGGTTGGGAGTTCATGCGCTCGGAGTGACCTTGGCAGTGGTGGTGGCCCTTCCAGTAGTGTTGTGGGTGCGGGAAAGGTTTTATCGTCTGGAGATCGAGGAAAACCGGGCGAAGCCGGAGGGAATCGAGCTTTACCGATATCGATGGTTTTTGGAAGACCCGAAGGTGAAGCGCTGTGAGGAGTACTTGAAGTTCTTGGCGGAGCTAAGGAACCGGTAAGTGACCTTGGAGATGACGAGAGTCTCGGGGGATTGAGGAGCGGTGGGGGCGGGCAGAGGGTATTGGAGCGGACGAGCGGGCCGCTCTTCCCTACCGTCTTCTCCAGGTGATGGGGGTGTGGCGTGGGAGGATGTTCAGGCCAGCGCGCCTCCACAGGAAGATCCTGATCCGGCGGTGCAGCCGAAGCAGTGGCAACGTGTCGTTGCATCCAGATGGCGGTGTGTTTCAGGCCAGCGCGCCTCCACAGGAAGATCCTGATCCGGCGGTGCAGCCGAAGCAGTGAGTGGCGGTTTTGATGGGGGTGTTGGCGAAGTGGGTGAGGTCGAGGTCCCAGAGATGGAGGGGGGCGTCGTTGTTTTGGTGGGAGGAGACGGGGAGTTTGAGCATTTGGTTGAAGTCGCAGTCGTAGACGTGGCCTTCCCAGGAGACGTTGATCGTATTGCGGCACATGAGCCCGTCTACGGTGGCCGGATTGAAAGCGTCTTTGAGGGTTTGGAGGTAATCGGCGTAGAGGTTGTTGTGTTTGAGGTAGGAGGCGAAGCGTGCGATGGGCATGTTGGCGATGCAATAGAGTTCGTTGAAGTCGATATCGAAATGGCTTTTCATTTCGCGCTTATAGTCGGCTTCGAGTTCGGCTTGGTCACCGGGCAGGAAGGCGCCATTCGGGTTGTAGACGAAATTGAGGACGAGTTCTGGGTTACGGCCGTATCCGAGCTGGTTGAGTTTTTGGAAGGCACTGATTGATGAGTCGAAGACGCCGTCGCCGCGTTGCTGGTTCACGTTGTCGGGTTGATAACAGGGCATGGAAGCGATGATCTCGACTTGGTGTTCGGCGAGGAATGGCGCGACCCATTCGTATCCTGGTTCGTTGACGATGGTGGCGTTGAGGCGATCCATGACGCGACGCGGGGTGTCCCAGGAGCGAACGGTTGTGACGAGGCGTTGGAAGTCGGGTGCCATTTCGGGGGTGCCACCGGTCAGGTCGAGGATGGGGATGTCGGTGGATTCGAACCAGTTTAGGACGCGGTCGATGGTGTCGCCGGTGATGATTTCTTTGCGTCGCGGACCGGCATTAACGTGGCAATGGACGCAGGTGAGGTTGCAGCGTTTCCCGAGGTTTAGTTGGAGGATTTCGGGACGAGTGCGGGCGAGAGGGAAGGCGGAGAGGGAGGCGAGTTGTTGGTCGAAGGTGGGCATTGATTCGGGAGCGGTGAGCTGGAATCTAGAAGCGGTAATGGGTGGGGTGTCGGGGTGATTGGTGGGGTTCCATGGATTGGGTGATGATATATAAATGAGGGGGTGTTTTGTAATGTTAAAACGTGTAGAAAGGCGATAGGATGACGGCCTCTAGGAAGTTTGAGTCTGAAATAGAAGGAGATATGTCATGGGAACGATAACGTTGTTACTTTTGTTGGTGCTGGTGGGCATTCCGGTGTTGCTCGTGATCTGGGCGATCGGGGGGTATAACGGGTTGGTGAAGTTGCGCAACCGGTATAAGAACGCGTTTGCGCAGATTGATGTGCAGTTGAAGCGTCGGTATGACTTGATTCCGAACCTGGTGGAGGTGGCGAAGAAGTATATGGCGCATGAGAGCGAGACCTTAGAGGCGGTGATCCAGGCACGGAACATGGCATCGAGTGCGCGGGAGAAGGTGGCGGCGGATCCGGGCGGGGATGCGGCGGCGATGGCGGGTTTGGCGGGAGCGGAGAGTGGGTTGGGTGGTGTTTTGGGACGTTTGTTTGCTTTGTCGGAAGGGTATCCGGATTTGAAGGCGAATCAGAACATGATGCAGCTGACGGAGGAATTGAGTTCGACGGAGAACAAGATTTCCTTTGCGCGCCAGGCGTATAACGACGCAGTGATGAATTACAATAACAAGCGTGAGATGTTTCCTTCGAGTATCATTGCGGGGATGTTCAACTTTGTAGCGGCGACGATGTTTGAAGTGACGGATGAGAAAGAGCGGGAAGCGGTGAAGGTTGATTTTGATTCTTGAAGCTGCGCAGTTACTCAGGGGAGGAAAGGCAGAAAGGGTGAGTGAGAATGATCGGGTGATAGGGGAGGCGGAATTCGATTCGAACGCCTGTTGGTATTGGTTGATATCCGGGGCGATTCTCTTCGTTGTGATGATCGTGACGATTCCGTTGCTGCCGTTGTGGTTGTTGTTTGGGTATTTTTTTACGAAGCGGTATCTGGACAGTCATTCGTGCGTGTTGACGGAGCGCTCGGTGAAGATCAAGAAAGGATTGTTGAACCGCATTGAGAAAACGGTGCCTTTGGACAAGATCACGGACGTTGCTTTGATGCAGGGGCCGATCATGCGGGCCTTTGGATTGCACAGTTTGAGTATCGAGACGGCGGGGAGCACGGGGACGGGTGCTTTTCTGCGGGTGGTGGGGATAGTGGGGGCGCCGGAGTTTCGGGATGCGGTGTTGCAGCAGAAGGAGATATTGTTGGCGCAGACGAGTGGTATCGCCGGGGCGGACGTGATGGTGCCTGCGGGCGGAGGCGGAGCGGGAGTGGAAAGCGGGGAAGCGGTGGCGTTATTGCGGGAGATTCGGGATTCTTTAAAGCGGTTAGAGGCGAGGGGATAGGATTTAGTGAGCGGCAGGAGTGATGCAGCGGGTTACCTTGTTGGGAAGGAGGAGTAGCTAGGACGGTCGATGGATTTTTTTGAGCAGCAGGACGTGGCTCGGCGGAAGTCGGGGGTGTTGGTGGTTTACTTTGTATTGGCGTTGATCGGGATTGTGGCGTCGATTTATGCGGTGGTGGTGGTAGGGACGGGGATGATGGGAGTCTATTCGTCACCTGGAGACGTCGGGGAACCGGGAGGCTTGGTCCGATGGTGGCAACCGGAGCTGTTGGCAGGGACGGCATTTGGGACATTGTTAGTTGTGTTCCTGGGATCGGGCTTTAAAACGATGCAGCTGAGTGCGGGTGGGAAGGTGGTGGCGACGGATTTGGGAGGGCGGCGTGTGGATGCGAACACGACCGATGTCTATGAGCGGCGGTTGATTAATATTGTGGAGGAGATGGCGATCGCATCGGGATTACCGACGCCGGACGTGTATGTGATGGAGGAGGAGGAGTCGATCAATGCGTTTGCGGCAGGGCGGACACCGAGTGATGCGGTGGTAGGGGTGACGCGGGGGTGTATGAAGCTATTGTCGCGGGACGAGTTGCAAGGGGTGGTCGCGCATGAGTTCAGTCACATCTTGAACGGCGATATGCGTTTGAATTTGCGCCTTCTGGGGTTGCTTCATGGGATATTGATCGTCTCGATTATTGGTCGGATCGTGTTGCGTGGGGGAGCGCACTCGCGAGAGAAAGGGGCGGCGCCGATTTTGTTGATGGGGCTGGCAATATTTTTGATTGGGTTGGCGGGGGTGTTTTTTGGAAAACTGATCAAGGCAGCAGTGTCGCGTCAACGGGAGTATCTTGCGGATGCGTCCGCGGTGCAGTTTACGCGTAACCCTGACGGGATTGGGGGAGCGTTGCAGAAGATCGGGGGATTGAGTTACGGATCGCACATTGAGAATCCCCGGGCAGAGGAAGCGAGTCATATGTTTTTTGCGAACGGAATGCGGGCGGGTCTGGCTTCGGCTTTTGCGACGCACCCTCCGCTCATGGATCGCATTCGACGCCTCTTGCCGTCCTGGGATGGGCGTTTCCCGAAGGTAGCGATGCCGAAGATTTCGGCGGGCTGGGAAGGAGCCGAAGCGCAGGGGAAGGGGGAGGCGGCGCGCCGTCGCCCGGCAAGGCGGGAGCGGCAGGAGCAAGCGCGGGGGTTTTCGATGCCGCAGGCGACGGCGGTGCTGGGGAATCTGACTGCGGATCAGGTGGAGGTTGGGCGGGAGATTATGGAGGGGTTGCCGGAGGCGTGGTTACAGGTGGTGCATCATGAGTCATCGGCGCAGGCGATGGTGTTTGCGTTGTTGTTGGCGCAGGATGATGCCTTGAGGGGGCAAGAACTAGGGTATTTGCGAGAGGCGACGGATGAAGAGACATATGCGGAGACGGTGCGCTTGCATGGTGAATTGGGGGATTTGCATTCGTCGCGGAAGTTGGCGTTGATTGATTTGGCGATCCCGACCTTGCGGCGACTGACTGGGGAAGAGTATTTGCGGTTCTCCGAGATACTGAAGCGTTTGATGGAGAGTGACGGGATGATTGATTTGTTTGAGTTTACCTTGCAGAAGATTGTGCGCCGGCATTTGGACATGTATTTCCGAAGGCAGCCGCCGCCGCGTGTTCGGTATCGGCAGCTGGGTCAGTTGGCGGATGAGGCGTCGGTGTTGTTGACGACGATGGCGTTTTTGGGAAATCCGAACGATGAGGCAACGGCGCAGGCGGCCTTTTGGGAGGGTGCGAAGGAATTAGAAGCGTCGATGGGCGGCGGGGGGATGAGTGTGCGGGCGGCGCGGGAGTGTGGGCTCAAGAACATCGATGCGGCATTGGATCGGTTTGATGAGGCGACTCCGCTGATGAAGAAGCGGTTGTTGTATGCATGTGCGCGGACGGCGATGATGGATGGGGAACTGAAGAGTGATGAGGCGGAGTTGATTCGGGCGATTGCGGACACGATTGGGGTGCCGGTGCCGCCGTTTGTGACGGGGGGTGGATAGTTTCGCAGTCGCGCGGTTTCGCAGTGAGCTAGGGCCGTGAGGGGACATTCCTTCGTTGAAGTTGTGAAGGTCATGGTTGACGTTGATATTTCAAGGCATGTGGGTAGCTGAGGGATTGGAGAATTATGTCTGACCATGGGCACACTCGTTTCAAGTAGCGGGCGAGTGGGCCGCTCGCCCCTACCGGGTCATGGGAGGCGGGGATCGACGTCTTAGAAGGGGGTTTGAGTTTCTGGCGGAGTGGTTTTTGTTTGGGGTTTTGTGGATGATGATGATGAAGCAGTGACGGGGAGCGCGCGCGGGGCACGTTATCCGTGGTGGTTGTGGCCAAACCTGCTGAGTTTGGATGCGCCGGCGGTGGCGGTCGCGTGGCAATTGTTGTTTGCCAAAGTGATGCGCGGGCATTTACCGGGGATGATGCCGATTTTTTTGGCAGGGGCGGTGTGGTTGATCTATGTGGCGGATCGGCTGATGGATGTTCGGCATTTGAGGAATGAGGGCGCCATGCTGACCACGCGGCATGCGTTTTACCGAGATCATGGGAAGGCGATGAAGGTGACTTGGGCCTTGGTTTTTGTTTTATTGGCGGTGCTGGCGCCGTTTTTCTTGCCGTTGGGGCTCATGGTGCGGGGCGTTTTTTTGTTTTTATTTGTGAGTTTGTATGTCGGCCTTGTCGCGCAGGCACCGCGAGGAACGATCGTGCCTTTTGCGAAGGAGATATTTGCGGGATTAGTCTTTGCGATGGGGACGACGGTAGCGGTGGGATTTTACGTGGGGATGGGGTCGAATCCGGATCTTTTGAGCGCGGACGGATTGGTGCGGGAGTGGATGCTGCAGGTGGTGGATCTGTCGGCATTCGGGGCCCCGGTGCTTACCTTTGCGGCGCTGTGTGCGTTTAACTGTGCGCTGATCAATACATGGGAAGGTGATGTGGTGATGGGGGCAGGGGGACGCTTCGTTTGGTATGGATTGGCCATAGGGGGGGTGGGATTGGCGGTTGGGTCACTGGCAACGCATTCGAACTTTTCCGTGCTGTATGTGTGTGCGGGATTTGGGGCATTGGGTCTAGGGGTCCTGTGTGCTTTAGAGAAGCGATTGTCGAAGGACGCCTTGCGGGTATGGGCGGATGTGGTATTGTTGACGCCGTTGGTGGGGATATGGTTTGTGGAGTGAGGGTTTGTGGGATGGACGTTGAGCGGGATGAGAGTGGCGTTTGCATCAGGCGCTCGATCACGGGCAGGATTCCTGTGGCGCGGGGGTGAGGTGGTCGGTCGTGGGTGGGATGCCCGTGGCACGTGTTTTGTCGGGGATTGCAAAGGAGAAGTGATGCGGTAGGGTGGGCTCCTTATGTTGGATATCCGGGTGATTCGGGAGAATGCGGAAGTGGTGAAGGAGCGCTTGGCGAGCCGTGGGGAGGGGTATGGCCAGATTGTGGATGAGATTTTGGCTTCGGATGAAGTGCGGCGTTCGGCGGAGACGGAGAAGCAGCGCTTGCAGGGCGAGCGGAAGCGGGCGAGCAAGGAGATTGGGGTGTTAAAGGGCAAGGGTGAGGATACGGGCGAGGCGGAGGCGACGGTGCGTGGGATCGGGGACGAGATCGCGGCGATTGGTGAGAAGGCGGATTTGGCGGAGGAGCGGCAGCGGGAACTGTTGATGGGCTTGCCGAACATGCCGCACGAGGATTGTCCGGTTGGAGTGGATGAGACGGCGAATCCTGAGATTCGTTTATGGGGGGAAAAGCCTGAGATGGATTTTGAAGTGAAGGACCATGTGGCCTTGGGAGTGGAGCTGGGGATATTGGATTTTGAGAATGCGACGAAGATCAGTGGGAGCGGCTTTGTTGTGTTTCGGGGTGCGGGGGCAAAGTTGGAGCGGGCTTTGATTCAGTATTTGCTCGATGTGCACGCCTCAAAGCACGGATATGAGGAAGTGAGTCCGCCGTTTATTGTGCGGCGGGAATGCATGGAGGGGACAGGTCAGTTACCGAAGTTTGCTGACGAGGCGTATGCGGTTTTGGAGGGGGCGATGTATCTCGTGCCGACGGCGGAGGTGCCGGTGACGAATTTGTATCGGGAGCAGATTCTGAAGGAGGATGAGATGCCGATCAAAGTGACAGCTTATACGCCTTGTTTTCGCACAGAAGCGGGGGCGGCGGGGAAGGACACGCGCGGGATGATCCGGGTGCATCAATTTGACAAGGTGGAATTGGTGAATGTCGTGCATCCGGAGGCGTCGTTTGCCCAGTTGGAGCAATTGACGTCGGAAGCGGAGGAGATTCTGCAATCGTTAGGTTTGCATTATCGAGTGATTGAATTGTGCACGGGAGATTTGGGTGCGAATGCGGCGAAGACGTATGACATCGAAGTGTGGGCGCCGGGGCAGGGGCGGTATTTGGAAGTGTCGAGCTGCAGTAACTTCACGGATTACCAAGCGCGCCGGATGAATTTGCGGTTTAAGGATGGAGAGGGGAAAAACCGGTTTTGTCATACTTTAAATGGATCGGGGACCGCATTGCCAAGATTGGTCGTGGCCTTATTGGAGAGCTATCAGCGGGCTGACGGGACGGTAGAATTGCCGGATGTGTTGCGACCGTATTACGGCGGCGAGGCCGCCGATTTAACAATTGGTAGGTAAATAGGAATTAATAATTGGGTGAGGTGGGGGTAGAGTGAGGGGGATGTTGGATGAATTGGGAGAGCGGTATTCGCGGCGGCGGCGCTATTTGGTGGGAGTATCGGGGGGTGTGGATTCAGTGGTGTTGTTGGATTTGTTGGCGGCGCGCGGGTTTGAGAAGCTGGTGGTATGTCATTTGAATCATGGGTTGCGCGGGGTGGAGAGTGGTCGGGATGCGACCTTCGTGAGGGCCTTGGCGAAGCGGCATGGGTTGCCGGTGGAGGTGGCGAAGGCGGATGTGGAGGGGATGGCGTGGCGGGAGAAAGACTCAATTGAGACGGCGGCGCGGAAAGCGCGGCTGGCTTTTTTTGCGGCGCTCGCGAGGAAGTGGCGATGTAACCGGGTGATGTTGGCGCATCATGCTGATGATCAAGTGGAGACGGTGTTGATGAATGTGTTTCGTGGGGCGGGTTTGGAGGGTTTAGAGGGGATGCGGGAGGAGACTGAGATGGTGGTGGGGCGGCGGAAGTTGGTGTTGATGCGTCCTCTGCTGGGTGTGGGGCGATCGGATATTGAGGAATATGCCGTGGGACGCCGTTTGAAGCATCGGGAAGACGCGAGCAATCTTGGATATGAATTCCTGCGGAACCGCGTTCGGGGTCAATTGATTCCGGAATTGCGTCGGGGGTTTGGTCGAGATGTGCGCGGTGCGGTTTTGCGCATGGCGGGCATGGCCCGGGACGAAAATGTTTTTGTGCAGGAATTGGTTGATGAATTTCCTTGGGAAGAAGATGAGCTGTCGGTGCCAGCATTGCGCCAGTTGCCGGTGGCGCTACAGCGGCGGGTGATTCGGCGCTGGATGCGATCGCGTGGAGTGGTGGAGGTGGGATTTCGGACCGTCGACGTGGTGCGAGGGTTGCTTGAGGAGGGGTCGCGGACGGCGAAGGTAAATCTGCCGGGGGGACGGCATGCGCGACGGCGGGCGAAGAAGTTGTTTTTGGAGTAGGATTCTGAACGGGGGACCGTGTGATGGCGGGGGGAGACGTTTTCCTCCTCACCCTAATCCTCTCCTCCAGAGGAGAGGGAATAGAAGAGTCATGGGGAGTGGCCAAATGGGACAGCGGAGGCTCAGCTGCTTTGCGCGGGGGTGTCTGCGGCGGGCTTGGTTTGGGTCGGCGGGGGTTCGGCTTGGGAGAGGAGGACGAGTTCGGCGACGAGTTCGTTCATGGTGGCCAGTTCGTCTCGGGTGAAGGGTTTTGAGGCGGGCATATCGATCTGATCGCGTAGTTCGGTGACGCCCTCATGGAGTCTTTGGATGTGGGGAAGTTCCACGATATCCGGTTCGAGGGTTTCGAGGCTCATGAGAAAGTAATCGGCGATGTCGACCCGTTTGAGGGCGTTGGCTTTTTCGGGGGTGAATGGTTCCTGTAGTGAGGTGATGGTAATAATTTCAAACGCGCGGAGCCAGCCCCCGAGAGCGATCAGGTGCGCCGCATCGACGTCGCGAAGGAGGACCATTTCGGCTTCGACATTGGCTTGAGTGGTGGCGAGTTCGTTTTTGAGGGTGTCCCAGTCGCCGAGGGCGCGATGTTCGATCACGCTTTTGAGGTGGCTTGTAACGCGAGTGCCGGTCCCGAGGATCTTAGTGTATTTCACGACTTCGCGGCCGACGCGCTCCAGTTCAGCGAGTTCTTGAGCTTGGACGACGAGGAAGCCATCGGCGATGAGGCCACCCAAGCTGAGAGCGAGTTGAGTGCGGTCGCGGGGAGTTTTTTCGGGAAACTCGCGGCGCAGGGTTTCGTATGGTAGGTCGCCGAGTTGTTCGAGATCGACGAAGAGTTTCTTGATGGAAGGTGTCGTGAACTGGTTCACGCCAAATTCTTCGCGAACGTGTTCATCGTCGAGGAGGTCTTCAGGGATGGCGGGGCGTTGGGGTTCTTCCTGGGCGAACAAGAAGAAGGGGAGTGTTAGAAATGCAAGGAGGGCGGTAAGGAGACTGCGCGAGCAGGCAATGATAGGACAATGGTCGTTCGACGGGGTCATGTTAGGGTTGTGGAGCGCTGGGGCGGGTCCGGTAGCTGAAGGAAGAGACGGTATACTGCGGAGGTGCTTGTAGAATATGCGGGCAGGAAGGGGGGATTTCTAGAATATTGTTTGGATTCCTACTTTTGGGGGAAAGGGGAAGTGGCATGGGATTTGCAAGGGATTAAAGTGGGGAATTATGAACAGACGGGAAGGGAAAAGGTCGTATTACGGGTTGATGATGATAGAGGTGGTAAGAGACGGTCGTTATGGTGTGTCAAGAGATCTTCGGCCGCGCGGGGGCAGGCAGCGGGGCGCTTGACATATCCAAGCACTCACTATAAATTTCATATTTAATCAATCTATTCTAGAATTTAGGATGACTGAAGCAGGTCGAGATGAAGTGGGAGCAGTAGGCGAGGCAATGGGGTCTTCGTCGGGTACGCTCATCATGAGGCGAGGGTTCTTTCTGATGGGCATGGCTTTCTTGGTGACGATGACGAGTTGTGCGACGCGGTATGATCGGGATCATAAGATGATTGTGAGTGCGCGGGACCAGAAGATGGTGGTTTTGAAGAAGGGGAAGAAGATTCGGGAGTATAACATTTCGACCTCGAAGTTTGGGTTAGGGGATCAGAAGGGTTCTTATCGGACGCCGCTGGGCAGGATGCAGGTCGCCAGCAAACATGGGGGAGGGTCGGCGAAGGGGACGGTGTTTAAGGCGCGGAAGCCGACGGGGGAGGTGGTCAAGGTCAATTCACCTGGGCGAGACCCGATTGTGACGCGAATTCTTTGGTTACGTGGTCTGGAAGCGAAGACCAAGAACGCGCACCCTCGGTGTATTTACATTCATGGAACTCCCGAGGAACGGACGATCGGGACGCCGGCGAGTTATGGATGTATCCGGATGCGGTCGAAGGACGTGATTGATCTGTATCGCATTGTTGGCGTGGGGGCGATTGTGGAGGTGGTGCCTTGGCCGATCAAGTATTCGGTGGCGATTGAGCGCGGTGAAATGAGGCATCCCGATGATGTGTTGGAGACAGAGGATTTGCTGCGTCCGGTGAGTGGAGAAGGTCGCATGGCGTCGTCGCCGTCGCGTGTTGAGGCTGCGCCGGGCTCTTAGCCAAAAGCTTCTGGCCGGTTCGGACCTGCGTTCCCGAGGGGTTTTTCTTGTTATGGCGATGGCCGGTGGTGAGGAAAGCGGCTTGCCTGGGGAGAATCACTCGCTAGAAGCATGGGAGGGCGGTTTTTTGGGGGGCTTGACAAGGGGATGGGATCGCGTAGTCTTTCCGACCCGGTTCAGATGGACGGGCAACGAGATAAGGAGAAGCAGGCATGGCGAATAGCAAATCAGCAGCGAAGCGGGCGCGGCAATCGGAGCGTCGTCACGAGGCGAACAAGGGAGTCCGGACACGGGTGAAGACTTATCGGCGCAAGGTGCAGGCGGCGTTGGACGCGGGAGACAAGGCTGCGGCGGCAGAGGGATTGAAGGAATTGGCTTCGGCGGCGGATTTGGCGGCGAAGAAGGGGGCGGTGCATGCGAATCGTGCGGCGGCGGTCAAGAGTGAGATGAGTCGCCGGGTGGCGGCGGCCCAGTAGTTCGGGGATTGGTTTTTTGGGGGGAGGGTTGATCTGGCGTTTGGCTGACGCGTCGGGGGATTGATCCCTGTGGGAGTGAGGGTTTGGTAGAAGCGATCAAAGACGCTTGACGCAGCGTGCTTAGTTTCGTAACTTTCAGTATTAACTGAAAGTTACGAAACTAATGAAAACGAGGAGGATTGCTGAGGACGGTGTTGCGGGGGTGAATGGGGAAGCGCGCGAGCGGATGATTCGGAGCCGGGGGGATCCGTTGTTTTTGGCAGATTGGCAGCGGGCGGTGTTCTTGCATTATGAGGTGGATTCGGAGTTGCTTGCTGAAGCCGTACCGTTTGATCTGGATCTTTGGGAAGGGAATCGTGCGATCGTGACTTTGGTAGCGTTTACGATGGAAGGGATGCGACCTCGATGGGGAGGGAAGGCGGGGAAGTGGTTGTTTGCCCCCATTGGCACGCACGATTTCTTGAATGTGCGGACATATGTTCGCCATGGAAGTGAGCGGGGGATTTTCTTTATTCGCGAATGGTTGAGCAAGCGACTCTCGGTGCCGTTGGGTTCCTGGAGCTTTGGTCTTCCTTATCGGTATGGGGCAACGCGATACGAGCATGAGATCGGGATGGGAAGATGGATCCGGGGTCAGGTCTGCGGAAGTGGTCGGCATTTGAGTTATGAAGCGGGTTCGCCCCGGGCGGATGAGTTGGCTCCCGTCGATGAGGGAACGATGGCGGCTTTTTTATTGGAGCGTTATTCTGCCTATACCTGCTTCGGGCGAATCCGCCGGCGTTTTCGGGTTTGGCATGAACCTTGGGAGCGGGCGGCCGTGGCGGTGAACGTTAGGGAGGATTCATTGTTGCGTGGGCTTGGGGATTGGGCCTTGGGGGCTAGCTTCGTGGGAGCGGATGTTTCGCCGGGTGTGCGTGGGGTATGGATGGGCTGGCCGAGGAGAGTATGATGTGGAAGTGAGCGGGAGTGTATGTGATAGGACTTCTGGCGAGATTTGGGTGTCGGTGTTTTCGGGTGCTTGATCACGGGCAGGATGCCCGTGGCACGGGGATCGGGAAGGGTGTCGGGTAGAGAGTGATTTTGCGGGTGGTCATTGGATTGAGTTTGTTGGCGGGGGGGCAGTCGTGGGGCGAGCCGTTGGTGGGGGTGAATGTGAATCCGGCGGATTGGGAGCGTTTGTTTGAGCGGCGATGAAGGAAGGTGCTCGGTCAGGAGTGTTTTGGAGAGGGGTGTGAGTATGGCGTGGAAGCGAGCAGGAGTGTATGTGATAGGACTTCTGGCGAGATTTGGGTGTCGGAGTTTTCGGGCGCTCGATCACGGGCAGGATGCCCGTGGCACGGGGATCGGGAAGGGTGTAGGGTAGAGAGTGATTTTGCGGGTGATCATTGGATTGAGTTTGGTGGCGGGGGGACAGTCGTGGGGCGAACCGTTGGCGGGGGTGAATGTGAATCCGGCGGATTGGGAACGGTTGGCGGCGTGGGAGGCGTGGACGGGTGGAAAGGCGGAGATGGTGGGGGACAATTTTTATGCGGTGGATTGGGAGGGGTTATCGGGGTCGAATCCGGAGAACGGGGTGGGGCATAGCTTGGAGCGATGGAGGCAGGGATTCCGGAGTGGGAAATTGCGTGGGGGGTCGGCGGGGGCGTATGCCTTTGAGCTGGCGGTGCCGATGTTTCCGGATGTGCTGAAGGATGATGAGCGGCGTTGGTATGTGGGGATGAGCGATGAGGCGATGGGGGATTTGGGATTACTGGAGCGGGGCCGGGCGAAACGGGTGCGGAAGGACGCGGAGCTGGCGTTCCGAAGTCTCGCACGGCAATTGGTTCGCAGCGGATTTGGGCGGGCGCGGTTGCGCTTGGGTTGGGAGTTTAATTTGACGGAGGATGCCTGGCGGATCGAGGGGGAGCGGGAGCGTTGGGATGATTTTCAGGGGGTTTGGCGGGCGGTGCACGGGTGGATGATGTCGGAGCCGGGGGCGGAGTTCACATGGGTGTGGAACGTTCTGTTAGGGTATAATGAGGAAGCGGGAGCAGGTGGATTTGATCCGGTGCGGCACGCTTACCCGGGGGACGATTATGTGGATGTCGTGTCGTGTGATTTGTATGACGGACACCCGTGGTATTTTTACCGGAGGGCCAACGAAGCCGGGGTGGGAGAAGATGAGATGGAGAAGCGTCGAGAGATGATGTGGACTTTTTTGGCCGAGGGGCGACGCGTTGCGGAGGATGGGTCGGGAGACGTGGTCGTAGAAGGGGTGCCGTGTTTGAATTCGTATCGGGCCTTTGCTCGGGATCACGGGAAACTATTTGCGATCAGTGAGTGGGGATTGGTGGGGGGATTGGAAGGGGGCGGGGACAATGTGTTTTTTTTGGGGCGGATGCATGAGTGGATGCGGGCGAACGAGGTGGCGTATGCGAACTATTTTGAGTTTATGGGAGTGGGAGAAGATGGGGAGACGGTGGAGGTGGATCATGCCTTGATGCCGGGGTATTGGGAATGGGAGCGCGAGCGCGAGCGGCGGGAGCGGAGTGAGCGGCGGTATTTGGAATTGTGGCATTCGCGAGCGCCTGGCGCTCGCGAATGAAGAATTTTGAATTTTGAATTT
>JBCDBW010000076.1:0-22381 GCA_039182965.1 Verrucomicrobiota bacterium | reverse complement strand
TGAGGAATAGTTGGCCGTCGCAAGTGAGGGCGAACATGAGACTGTCGTGGAAGAGGCCCTGTCCGGAGAACATGCGTTTAGCATGAATGCCCGGTATGCCTGCGAGGAGTTCGAGGGTATTTTCGGTGAAGGGGTCCATGGTGTGCTGTGTTCAGACATAAGAACCAATGATTGAGCGCTATTTGAAGAATAGATAAGCGACGAAAATGGCGGCAATGATGCCGGCGAGATCGGCGAGGAGGCCGCAGAAGATGGTATAGCGGGTGCGGGTGACGCCGACGGCGCCGAAGTAGACGGCGAGGGTGTAGAAAGTGGTTTCGGTGGAGCCTTGGAAGGTGCAGGCGAGTTTACCGGCAAAGGAATCGGGACCGTGGGCGACCATCGTCTCGACGGCGAGGCCGCGGGCACCGCTTCCGCTGAGGGGTTTCATGGCAGCAGTGGGGAGGGCATCGACGAAGGCGGTATCGAGGCCGAGGGCAGCGACGGCTTTGGCGATGGTGTTCATGACGATGTCCATGGCGCCGGAGGCTCGGAAGATGCCGACGGCGACGAGCATGGCGACGAGGTAGGGGATGATTTTGACGGCGACACCGAAGCCGTCTTTGGCACCGGTGATAAAGCTTTCGTAGAGATTGATTTTGGCGTGGATGGCGAGGGCGAAGAAAGCGCCCAGGAGACCGAAGATAATGAGGGCGGCGAGGGTTTTTGAATCCCTGGCCACGAGCTTGGGGCCGATTGGCTTGAGGACACCTTCGAATTTGGAATCCAGGTCGAGGCGGGTCTCCGCGCCCCCTTCCTCGATTGAACCGTTGAATTGAGTGATTGCCTTTTCTGAGATAGCGGTTTTTTGGTCATTGTTCTCTGCTCTAGAGAGCTGGGCACCCAGCGACTGGAGTCGGTTATTCTCAGCGGCGGTGAGCTTCTCGGGTAGTGCTTTGGCATTTACGATGTCATCCGTTGTGTAGGTGAGGTTGTCTCTGTCGTTTGGAACCGGCGAAACCTGAGTGAAGTAGACGATCATGCCAGCGATGAGGGCGGTGGCGACGCCGAGGTAGATGAAGACCGCGGGTTTGAAGAGATTGATACGTTGGACGATGGCGACGGAGATGAGGCCGACGAGGGTGGCGCAGTAGGTGGCGATGAGGATGGGGACGAAGATGTCGGTGGGGTTGGCGGCACCGTTGACGGCGCGGAGGGTGATGACGGAAATGGGGATGATAGTGAGGCCGGAAGTATTGAGGACGAGGAACATGATTTGCGCGTCGGTGGCGCGATCTTTTTCGTTATTGAGGGACTGGAGTTCGTCCATGGCCTTGAGGCCCAGTGGTGTCGCGGCGTTGTCGAGCCCGAGCATGTTGGCGGAGAAGTTCATCATGATGGAACCTGAGGCGGGATGATCTTTTGGGATACCGGGGAAGAGGCAACGGAAGAAGGGGCTGACGAGTTTTGTGAGGATGCGGACGGCGCCACCGTCCTCACCGATTTTCATGATGCCGAGCCAGAGGGCCATGAGGCCGATGTAGCCGAGGGAGATGGTCGCGGCGACGCGGGCCATGCCGTCGGTTTGGGAGCCGTCGCTCATGGGGCCGCCGACAAGCATGGAGGTCATGTCGGAGAATGGATCGGTGTTGCCGTGGACGATGAGGGAGAAGAGGGCGGTGAGGATACCGATGAGGAAGAAGCTGATCCAGATGACGTTCAGGGCCATGAGGGGAGCTTGAGGGAAGTGGGCCGCAGGCGGAAGTCAGAAGTCAGCCGGCGGAAGCCATGGGGAGGGGGAAGGTTTGGCGAGAAGAAGGGAGCGGGAGAGGGGGGTATTGTGGCGCTGCCTACCGGGAAGTCTGGAGCAGAGCGATGAGGGTGGGGAGATCGATTTGCGTGAGCGAGGGGATGGAGAGATGGGCTTCGGGGAAGGATTCTTCAGGGTGGGTGGTGGCAACGGCGACGGTTTTCATTCCGGCGGCGAGGCCAGCTTCGATACCGACATGGGCATCCTCGAAGACCACGCAGTGGGTGGGGTCGCGATCGATTTTTTGGGCGGCGATGAGGAAGACTTCGGGATCGGGTTTACCGTGGGAGACGTCTTCGGCGGCGGTGATGGCATTGAAGAAACCGGAGAGTCCGGCGAGGTCGATGATGCACTCGATATTCTCACGGGGGGTTGAGGAGCCGACCGAGCAGGGGATACCTGCGGATTGGAGGGAAGATAGAATTTCGATGACACCGGGGAGGGGGGTGATGCCGTCGCGGCGGACAATGTCGCGATAGAGTGTTTCCTTACGATTACCGAGTTCAGCGATACGGGTGGTATCCTCTTCGGAGCACCATTTAAAGAGTTTGGGAAGAATGTGAGTATTCTTCATGCCGAAGGATTCGACAAACATCTCGTGCGTCATGGGGACACCGATTTCCTTTGCAAGGAGGTGCCAAGATTCTTCGTGTTGTTTGGCGGAATCGATGATGATGCCGTCCCAGTCCCAGATGGTTCCTATTTGGTCGTTCGGAGGCGGAGCAGGTGTTGCAGGCATCGGGGAGCGTGAGTGAGGAATGGGCCGAACATGTAATCGGCGGCGGACGGGCTACCTCGCTATGCCTGAGCTTAATCGAGGCGTTTGAGTTCGGGAATGCCGAGCTGGAGGAGTTGTTGGTTCACAGCGGCGGCTTCCTCGGCATCGACGAAGATCATTCTGGGAAAGCTGTCGAACTCGATTTTATGGATACCATCTATGGGGGATTTGAGGGCTTGATCGAGGTCGCGGATATTGTTGATTTCCCGATCGTTGACCTTGGTGACGATGAGATGGGAGAGGCGCTCGTATCCGAGGGTACTGGGAGTGCGAAGGACTTGGCTTAGGAAGACGACTTTATCGCGGCCATTCTCTTCGAACTCTTCCTGATTCGCGTTGATATACATGAGTTTGAAAGGGGCTTGGGTTCGCCACTTGCCGCCCCAAGATTTCAAATAGGGGAGTGTGAGTTCCTGAAAGATGAGCCCTCCTTCGGTGAGGAACCTGGGGCCGCGATTGAACATGTATGGATCGACGAGGTAATCTTCCGGTCTTTTGTGTTTGAGAGTGGCTTCGAGCGTGAGCGGCTTGCCGTCGCGGAGGATTTCGATGGGGATCACGTCGCCGGTGGAGGCGCCTCCCCGCACGATGTGACTGAGATTAATCTTTCCGTAGAGGGGGTGATCGTAATTGCCGCGGGAGTCTATTTCGTAATCGCCGAGTTTGAGGAGAACATCTCCGACTTCGAGGCCAGCGTCGTCGGCGGAGCTGCCCTTCACGACTTTGGTGATATAGACGCCACCTTCATGGCCGTTGAGGCCGGCGTATCCACGAAGTTGTTCATCGAGTGTTTGGGCGTAGTTGACGCCGAGGTGGGGGAAACCGGTGTATTCGTCTTTTTTGAGTTCTTCGAGGAATCGTTCGATGATTGGACTGGCGAGCACATCGGAGACCTGGTCATCGGAAGAGTAGCCGAGAAGGAGGCCGGCGAGTTTGCCATCTTTTACGACAGGCAGGGTAAAGCTGCCGGAACGGGATTGGAGGGCCCCGTAGACTTCGTAGGTGAGAAAGTATGAGCTATCGAGGAAGTATGGACCGATATCGACTTTGATGATCTTTACGGAGGTGGCGACGGGGGTGCCATTATCTTCGATTTGCCAGATTTCCAGGGTATCTCCGACGGTCGCTTCGGATGCGATTTCGAGGGGGACGCGCGAGGCGAGGAAGTCGGAGGCGTCTGAGTCGGGGGTCAGGACGGCGAGGTTGGCTTCGTAGTCGATGCCCGCGATATCAGCGGTGACCTTTTCGCCGGTGTCGGGCATTTCCAGTTCGAGGTAGGTGGCATTGGCGACGAGTTCGGCGGTGGTGATGACTTTTTCACCTTCGAGCACGGCACCGAGGCCGCGTCTGGTGGAAGGAGCTTTTTTCTCCCAGGGGCGGAGGAAATTGTAGGATTGGGAGGTGACGTTCACACGGACGAGGGACGTCTCGGCGCTGGGTTGGGCGGCGGCGGGACCGGTAGATAGGAGTGTGGTGATGCCGAGGGCGATGATGAGGAGTGGAGCAAGAGTAAGGCGCATGGCGAGTAGATAGGGGCGGGTATGAGTAGGGTAAAGATTCGGTACGGGTGCGGGGTGTAGACTCACTCGTTTGAATAGTCGTTGGGGACCTTGTATTCGGCAAGGATCTGATCGTGTGCGCTTTCCACGAGGCTGGCGTCGAGGACGATGGGTCGCCCCTGACCGGCGATTTTGAATACGTGGTAGTCACGAGCCTCGTCGTCATTGAGAGCATCGTAGAGATCGGAGAGCTTTTTGATGGGATATCCATTGACCTCTTCGACGACACTGCCGGCGTAGCCGCGGAGATGAGTGTTGATTGCGGCGGGGAGAACGCTGGTTAGGACGACCGGTTCTTCGATATCTTTGTATAGTTCTTCTGCGACAAAGTAATTGAAGAGGTATCGGACGTGCATGTCGTCGATGCTGTGGGCGGCGTAGAGATTGAGGTCGAGTGGTTGGAAGACGAGACCGGCGAATACGAGGTAGCGTGGTTTTTTGTCGTATTGCTTGCCTTGTATGAGGTAGGGGAGAAATCGCTTCAGGGTGAGTTCAATTTCTTTCTCTTGTTGATCGCGAAGGATTTTGAGGTTGATGACGTCGCCTGCGAATTTGCGTTCGACAATCTCGTTCATGTTGACTTGTTCACCGTTGATGTCGACGAAGCCGTTGCTGAAGATGGGGTGCCCATTGATTTCGAGGAGGACGTCACCGACTTGGAGGGCATCGCTTGCCGAGCCGTCAGCATTGACGTTGGCGACCATGACGCCGATCCCGTCGTTGGGAAGTTTGAGTGCTCGTCGTTGCGCGGGGTTGAGGATATTGAACTCGCTGAGGGCGAGATCGACGTAGTGATCATAGCTTCCGTCCTCGACGTCTTTCAGGAAGCGTTCGATGACGGGGACGGGGATCATATAGCCGACGTTTTGGGCGACGGCGCCCGAGTAACCTTGGAAGGCGACACCGACGACTTTTTCGTCCTGGAGGACGGGGCCGCCGCTGTTGCCGGGGTTGATGGCGGCGTCGACTTGGATGGTGAGGTGGTAATCAACGGCACTGTGGCTGTAGGGACGAAAATCGATGCGGGAGACGACACCGCGGGTGACGGAAATGCGTTCTCCGCCGACGGGGTAGCCGACGGCGATGACAGTGGTATTGAGTTGTGGGATACCGCCTAGTTCGAGTGGTTTTACACCTTCGAAGGCGGAATAGTCTTCGACCTCAAGCATGGCGAGGTCGCAATCATGAGCGATGTGAAGGATGCGGGCTTTGTATGGTTTGGGATCGCCAACTTTCTTGATGTAGAGGATGCGGGAATCGGAGACGACGTGGGCGTTGGTGAGGAATTGATTTTCGCCGACGAGGAATCCGGAACCGGAGCCGCCACTGGTGCGACCAGCGTTCCAGGGAGTGCGATAGTCCGGGACGAGCGCATCATTTTCGACACGAACGATCGCGGAGTAGTCGCTGATGCTGAGGGGTTGCGCGGGTGCGGTTGACGGAGAAGTGACGCCTAGGGCAATGAAGACAGAGCAGAAGAGGAGGGCGACGAATCGCGAGGGTTGGTCGAACATTTGGCGCAGTGGGTATGATTTAAAAGGGGCTAATTTAGGGGTGGATACGGGGGTGCGCCAGCTAAAGTTCGGCGTTTGGAGGGGCACTGGAGCCAGCGATTGCCGCTGGCAGGAAATGAGTTTTAGAGTTTTCATTACGCGGCGTTTCGAGCATTGACCCAGTCAATATACGCTCGAAACCTTTGGATTTCTTTCGGGGGAAAGCATTTTGTTTCCGGAGAGAACCGGAGTGGGGGCCAAATGGGGTGCCGGGTGCGTAGTGCTAAACGTTGAAGCGGAATTCGATGACATCACCGTCTTGAACTTCGTATTCCTTGCCTTCGATGCGGAGTTTACCGGCCTCTCTTGCTTTGGCGGGTGAGCCGAGTTCGGCGAGGACGTCGTAGGCGACCACTTCGGCGGCGATGAAGCCGCGTTCAAAGTCGGTGTGGATAACACCGGCCGCCTGGGGTGCCTTGGCACCAGCAGGAATGGTCCAGGCGCGCGTTTCTTTTTCTCCGGTCGTAAGATATGTGCGGAGGCCGAGAAGTTGGTAGACGGCGCGGATGAGATTGGAGACGCCTGAGTCTGGGACGCCCATGTCTTTGAGAAACTCGGCAGATTCCTCGGGTTCGAGCTCTGCCATTTCTTCTTCGATGCGGGCTGAGATTACGACGGCTTCGGCCCCGTGTTGTTCGGCGGCATACTTGCGCACCGTTGCGACGTGGGGGTTGGCGTTTGGATCGGCGATTGTTTCGGCCAGTTTAGTTTCCTCGATATTGCAAGCGAAGATGGTCGGTTTGCTGGAAAGGAGGAAGAACTCGCGACAGGTGCGACGATCGTCATCGGTGAGTTGGGCGGTGAGAGCGGGTTTCCCTTCGTCGAGGTGGGGGAGGAGTTTTTCGATGAGGGCGAGTTCGGCTTTGGATTCCTTGTCGCCACCCTTGGCTTTTTTCTCGCGGGTTTCTTTGCGTTTTTGGAGGGCGGCAATATCGGCGAGGATGAGTTCGGAATTGATGATCTCGATATCGCGGATGGGATCGACGGAGCCGAGTTCGTGGATGATATCGTTGTTTTCGAAGCAACGGACGACTTGGACGATGGCGTCGGTTTCGCGGATATTGGCGAGGAATTTGTTTCCGAGGCCGGCTCCCTCGCTGGCGCCTTTGACGAGGCCAGCGATATCGACGAATTCAATAGCGGTGGGAATGACTTTCTGTGAGTGAGACAGTGTGGCGAGGACATCAAGGCGGTCATCGGGGACGGTGACGACGCCTTGGTTCGGGTCGATGGTGCAAAAAGGGTAATTTGCAGCCTCCGCGTTCCGGGTGCGGGTGACGGCGTTGAAGAGGGTTGATTTTCCGACGTTGGGGAGTCCGACGATTCCGGCGTTGAGCATGAGAGGAAGCGCGTGTGGTGCGAGGGTCGAGTGGGAATGAAAGTGTTAAGAGGTAGAAGGTGGGGGAGGCACTGGGAAATGCAATGGAAAATAGCCGTTGCCGAGCAGTGGGAGAGGGTGAGAGGATTAGGGGATGGCGACGACAGATGAGTTGGTGGCGTATTTGGGGGACTATTTGCAGGTGGAAGCGGTTCCGGATTATCCGAACGCGCACAATGGAATGCAGTTAGCGAATGGCAACGGGACAGTGCAGAAGGTGGGGGCTGCGGTAGACGCCTGTCTGCCGGTCGTGCTTGAGGCGGTGGATCGAGGGATTGATTTTTTGATTGTGCATCATGGCATGTTCTGGTCTGGCGTGCAGCGGATTGAGGGGGCGGTGTATGAACGTGTGAAAGCGGCTCTGGACGGTGGGATGGCGATATACAGTTCGCATTTACCGTTGGATATTCATGCGGAGGTGGGCAACAACGCGGTGTTGTGCGATCGGATGGGGATTTGGGATCCATCGCCGTTTTTGGAATGGAAGGGGATTTTTCTGGGATTGCGGGGCGAGGTTGAGATGGGGCGAGAGGATCTAGAGGAGCGTCTGAGTGATGCTGTGGGTGGTGCGAACGTGCATTTGTGCCCGGGTGGACCGGAGGTGGTGCGAAGGGTGGGGGTGGTCACCGGGGGAGCGGGTGGTGAAGTAATGCAGGCTGCGGCGGAGGGGGTGGACACGTTGGTGACGGGCGAAGGGCCGCACTGGAGTTACACGGCGGCGGAGGAATTAGGAGTGAATCTCTTTTACGGCGGGCATTATGCGACGGAGACCTTTGGGGTGAAGGCCTTGGCGGCGCATCTTGCGGAGCGGGAGAGAGTGCCTTGGGAATTCGTGGATCACCCGACGGGCTTGTGAAGAGGCATTGGAGTGTGCCGGTTTTTGATTTTGAGTTGAGCTGATGTTAGGGCGGGAGTTTTTTGAGCGGGATGTTTTGGAGGTGGCGGCGGGTTTGGTGGGAACGGAATTGGTATGGGGCGACTGTCGGGGAATGGTAGTGGAGACGGAGGCATATGCGGCGGAGGGTGATGAGGCAGCGCACATGTCTTTTCGGCCGAGTGCACGAGTGTTCATGGAGGAATACGAAGCGGGGACGGCGTATGTGTATTTGAATTACGGTATGTATTGGTTGGCTAACGTTTCGGTGAAGGGTGGCGAAGGCAGGGATGGGATTATTCTAGTTCGGGCGCTTGAACCGCTTGAAGGGATTGAGGTGATGAAACGCCGTCGGGGGCGGGAGCGCATGGGTGATCTGTGTTCAGGCCCGGGGAAGCTAGTGATTGCCATGGGGATTGAGCGGGGAGATCATGGTCGCTCATTGGTGGCGGACAGCCGGGCGTGTTTTGTTGAGGGTAGGGCGGCGGTCGAGATCGAGCGGGATCGGCGGGTGGGAATTTCGAAGGCGAAGGATTTGCGATGGCGTTTTCTAGCGAAGGGAAATGCGTTTGTGAGTGTATCGAAAAAAAGCCGCGCCGGTGGGAAGACACGGCGCGGCTCTGAGAAAGACTGAAGTAGTCGAATTGGGTTACTTGCTAGGCGCAACGTAACCCGGGGTAGTGTCGTAGGCCGGCGGTGCAGGTGGCGGTGATTTTTTGCAGGAGGCGAAGCAAGCGAGGCTCGCGGCGATGACGGTCAGAGTCAGAATTTGAGTCACTTTCATATTGTTTTGTTTTTTCTAGGATTGATTGCGTGGAGCAACGGGGTCAAGGGTAGGTTTATTAGTTAACATATGCAAACTATTTTGGGGGCTTCGCGAGGTGGTGATTTGATTGGCGGATTTTACGCGATGGTGACGGGGGTGCCGGCGTGGATTTGGTCGTAGAGGTTTGCAACATCGGAATTGCGCATGCGCACGCAGCCATGGGAGGCGGGAGTGCCGATGAGGTTTTCTTGATTTGTGCCGTGGATGTAGATGTATCGTTCGTGGGTGTTTGCGTTGTGGATTTCGGTTCCCTGCAGCCAGAGGATGCGACTTACCACGAGATCGTCGGTATTGGGGAGGTCTTCGTCGTCGGCGAGTTCGCGCTCGGGGGCGGTGAATTCGGGTCCTTTGGGGGTGAGGCGGCCGACGGGTTTCCGTCCTTGGAAAATTGTATTGGTGGGTTCATTGCCACCGATCTTGTTGGCGACGGCGAATTGTCCGGTTGGTGTTTTGAAGCTACCTACTTCGGTGCCGAGCCCGAACTTGGAGGTGGAGACGGGGTATTCGGCGAGTAGATGGTTATCGGGATCGAGGACACGGAGCGTTTGCTGGGCAACGGAGACTTCGATTCGGGGACCGTGGGATTGCATTCCTTAGAAGCGTGGGTAGGGTTGGGGGCCCGTTTTCAGGACGGGATCAAAGTAAGTATAAGCGAGAAATGGTATGAGTGACAGCAAACATGTGGCGGTAGCGGGGGCGACGGGAGCTGTGGGGACGGAGATGTTAGCATGTCTTGAGGAGCGTGATTTTCCGGTGGGAGAATTGACATTATTGGCGTCGGCACGATCGGTGGGGAAGGTTTTGAGCTTTCGGGGTGAGGACGTGGTGGTGAAGGAGCTCACTCCGGAGGCGTTTTCAGGGGTGGACATGGCATTGTTTAGTGCGGGTTCGGGGCGGGCGAAGGATTTTGCGCCGGCGGCGGTCGAGGCGGGAGCGGTGGTGATTGACAACTCCTCCGCATTTCGGATGGATGCGAGGGTGCCATTGGTCGTGCCGGAAGTGAACGGCGAGGATGCGAAAGGACACGAAGGGATGATTGCGAATCCGAACTGCACGACGATTGTCACGTTGATGGGGCTGCATCCTTTACACGAAGTGTTTGGGGGAGTGCGCAACGTAATCGCGTCTAGTTACCAAGCGGTGTCCGGCAGTGGAGCGGGTGGGATTGTTGAATTGGAGGAGCAAGTGGAAGCGCTGGCGAAGGGGGAGGTATTGCCGGAGCGGAGTGTTTATCCCCACCAGATTGCGTTCAACGTGATTCCGCAGGTGGATGTTTTTTTGGAGAACGGGTATACCAAGGAAGAGATGAAGATGGAGAACGAGGGGCGAAAGATTCTACATGTGCCGGAGCTGAAGGCGTCGGTGACCTGTGTGCGTGTTCCCGTCTATCGTTCGCACTCGGTAGCGGTGACGGCGCAGTTTAACGACAAGCCTGACGTGGCGGCGGCGCGAGCGGCGATCGAGGCTGCTCCGGGGGTTCGATTAGTGGATGATCCTGGAGAGGGAAGATTCCCCACGCCATTGGATACGACTTACGAGGATGACTGTCTGGTGGGGCGAATTCGCGAGGATATTGTCTTGGAGAATGCGCTCACGTTTTGGGTAGTGGGCGACCAAGTGCGAAAGGGGGCGGCCTTGAATGCCGTGCAGATCGGGGAAGTTTTGTTGGATTGAGGTTTTTTGTGGGATGGGGATGATGCGTTGGCGGAAGGATTGGTTGGAGGGGAAGTAAGGCTGATTTGAAACTTGATGCATATTTAGAGGTTGGGCGTCGGGACGTGGATACGGCCTTGCGGGCGGTATTGCCGAAGGCGAGTGTTTCGCCGTCGACGTTGCATCGAGCGATGCGGTATAGTGTTTTTGCCGGGGGTAAGCGGATGCGGCCTATTTTGTGTTTGGCCGCGGCGGAAGCGTGTGGGGGGGAACGGGCAGATGCAATGCCCTTGGCGTGTGCAGTGGAGTGTATCCACACGTATTCTTTGATTCACGATGATTTGCCTTGTATGGACGACGATGACTTTCGGCGAGGGAAACCGTCGAATCACAAGGCTTTTGGGGAGGCGGTAGCGGTATTGGCGGGAGATGCTTTGTTGACGCTCGCGTTTGAGATCGCGTCGTCGTCGAAAGCTTCGAAGCGGTATACGACGGCGGAGATGGTCTCGGAGTTAGCGTTTGCGGCGGGAAGTCGGCGACTGATAGCCGGACAGGTTTTGGATATGGAAGGGGAGGGGGGCGGGTTGAATCGGGCGGCGTTGAGGAAAATTCATGAGAACAAGACGGCGGCCTTGATTGTGGCGAGTGCGCGCTTGGGAGGCATGAGTGCGGGGGCGACGATGAGGCGATTGGAAGCGCTGGGAGACTTTGCGTATGCGCTTGGTTTAGCGTTTCAGGTGATCGACGACATCTTGGATGTCACGCAGACGTCTGAAGTTTTGGGGAAGAGTGCTGGGAAGGACGCGGCGGTGGAAAAGGCGACATACCCTGCCATTTATGGATTGGAGGGGGCGCGCAAGGAAGCGGCGCGATTGACGAAGCGAGCGGATGCTGTGTTGCGTCCGTTTGGGAAGCGGGGGGCGCGTTTGGCGGAGATTGCGCACTATTTGTTGGATCGCGAGTATTGAGCGTTTGGCTTTGGATGGGCGCAGGGCCTAGAGACTTTGACTGATCGCATGAAGGATATCGTCTGTTTGTGACAGCGATTCGAAGACGTGATCGGGGTTGTGGGCTGAAAGTTCGTCGACGGAGAAGGCGCCAGTGGCGACGGCGATGACTTGGGCGTTGCAGGCTCGGGCGCAGAGAATGTCTTTTGGGGTATCGCCGATGATGACCGTATTCTCGAAACTGAAGTCGAGGCTGTGATGGTCGTTGGCGCGTTTTCTTGCGATGGGTCCGAGTTGATTGCGGTCGTGGTGATCGTTTCCGAATGCGCCCGTTTCGAAGTGATGATCGATCCCGTAATGGGCGAGTTTGATGAAGGCGGCGCGTTCAATGTTGCCGGTAAGGAGGGCGCAGGTATGAGGTGTTTGGTTACGGATGATGTCAAGCAGGTCATCGACGCCAGCGAGGAGCGAACCGTCGGTGTGGATGTGTTCGAGGTGGTGGGTGAGTTCGCTGAGATAAGTATCGAAGAAGGCGGCAACATTCTGAGGAGTGCGATTGATCTGGCAGGCACCGAAGAGTTGTTTCGCGACGCCTGCATCTGTGGCGCCGTGGAGATCGATGGAAGGTAAGCGATCGGGAGCGATATTGAAGGTATCGCTGAAAGCCTTGAGAATTGCAGCGCGACCGGCGCCACCTGTATCGAGGAGGGTGCCGTCTATGTCGAAGAGGAGGAGCCGGCTCGGCACCGTTTGATTGCCCATCAGGCTTTTGCTTTTTCAGGGCGTTCTTTAGCTGCCGATTCGACGTTGGTATCAGCGGATTCTTCTTCGGCGGCGTCTTCGGCGTCGATGGCGGCGGCGTCTGCGGCTTCTGCGGCTTCTGCGGCACTGACTTCACCTTCTTCAGCGCGTTCTTCCGCGGTCTTGCGTTGGTAGAACTTGGGCTTTCGCTGGTTTTCGGGGAGCGGAGACATCATCATGGTGATGTTTCTTCCCGTAAGTCTTGGTTCGAGGTCAACGTGAGCCATGGTTTTGAGATCACCCTTCACGCGTTCCATGAGGTCGAAGCCGAGTTCGCGGTGGGCGTTTTCACGTCCACGGAACTGGAGTTGGATACGGAGTTTGTCTCCGTGGTCGAGGAATTCCTCTGCGTGTGCGAGTTTTACGTGGTAGTCGTGTTCTTCGATACGAACGCGAAATTTGATTTCCTTGAGCTTTTGCCTTTTGTGGGCACCCTCTTTCTTTTTCTTGGACTGTTCGTATTTGAACTTTCCGTAGTCGACGATGCGACAGACGGGAGGGTCGGCTTTGGAGGCGACTTCGACGAGATCGAGTCCTAGGCTCTTGGCTTTTGCGACGGCGTCGCGCGTTTGCATCACGCCGAGATTATCGCTTCCGCCTCCGAGAATGACGCGGACGCGCGGGGCGCGGATGCGATCGTTAATCCTAACAAATTCGCGTTTCTGGTATCTGCGTTTTTTTGGTTTTGGTATGGGTTTACTCCTTTAGTTGTGGGTTGGTTTTTTTGGCTCTCGCGAGAGGGCGTGAGGCGCACGGATCCCGGGGAGCGAAAAGCTAGGGGTCAGAGAGATCGAAGGACGAAGAAGAAGATCTGCCATAGAGAGCAGCGAGTAGAACTAGATAGCGCAAGGAGGGATCATGGTAGCGCCAAGAGAGAGAAAGCGGGTTCTTTTGAGCTGTCTGGGAAAATCTTCAAAGTCTATAAGGGCTGAAACTCGTAAAAATTCCAGCGAGCTTTTAAAGTATCATCTTGTCGTCGTCGTGGGCAAGGTGAATTTTTTTGGTATTTGTTACGGATATGTAAGGTATTTTTTGGCGTCTTGGGTCGAACGGGGCTGTTTGGCTCGGGAAATCTCGCTTGCAAGGAGTGTTGAATTCAGGGAGGGTGGCGGCGTTCGAGGATGGAGACGGGGTGTAGCTTAGCTTGGTAGAGCGCCGGCTTTGGGAGCCGGAGGCCGCTGGTTCGAATCCAGTCACCCCGACCATCACCGCATTATTTATTACTTATTCAGACTGAGCCGTAGCCGGGTGGGACCAGTGGCGGGATTGGATTCAACGGGGAAGAACAGACGAATGGCCGTCATGATGTTAAAGGTAGTTGGGGTACTGCGGCAGACCTTATGAAGTCCGGAAAAGAGCAGGGAAAGTGACGCTTTTGGAGGGCGGGTTAATTGCCTCAAAGAGAGCTGGCACAGGCGGACGCCGAAGGCGACTTGGCGATGGCGAGACGCTGGTGGCTCCAGGTTCTTTTGAATACTTCCGTTGCCATCAAGTATTCCTTTTCTCAATGAACAAACGCTCAACAATCATCGTTTCACTATCATGATACGCTTACGATTTCCCGTATCTTGGATTAACTGAAGTCGAAACAAATGGGGAAAGAACTCAAATAGCCGTCGCTGCGATCTGTCCCACTCTAGGACCGGAACAAAGGAAAACGCATGTGTTGGCATTGGGGCCGCGCCTTGATATTCTCGCTTGAACACGGAACCTCGTTTGTTACTCATTCCTTACTATGAATACTTCGCCCCGGATCTTTCTTTTCCTGTGCTTCGTTTCCGCTGCCAACCTTTTCCTTATGAGTTGCTCGCCGTCGGGTGATTCTGAGGGCGGAGCGAACGAAAATCGGTTCCTCAGCATTGGCACGGCACCCCCTGGGGGAGCCTTCTTTGTTGTGGGAGGGGCGATTGCAGAAGTGCTCGGTGATCAAGCCGGGGACGCGGACTGGGTGATGACCGCGGAAGCGACCATGGGAACGCAGGAGAACATTCGCCGACTCGCTTCCGGCGATCTTGACCTTGCGATGGCCAACGCCGCCATTTCCTATTTTGCGTCTCGAGGCGGTCGGGATTGGGAGACCGCCCAGCCGATCCAGAGCGTCATGACCTTGGCTCCGAACGTGGCTTTCTTCATCACGCCGGCCGATTCAGGGGTGAAGACCATCTCGGACCTGAAGGGCAAGCGGGTCGTCATTGGCCCTCCTGGCGCCGGATTTGAGCATTTCGTCGAGCCCATACTCGAGGCTCATGGGGTGAAGCTTTCTGATCTGGATGCGCTTTACGGCACCCAACCTGCAGCCGTCGATATGCTTTCCGATGGTTCTGCGGCGGCAGCCTTTCTTGGCGGTGCCATTCCGACCGCATCAATTACGCAGGCGTCCGCATCGGGGGACATTTTCTTCATCCCGTTCGAGGAAGAAGCCCGGCAGAAGCTGATTGAGGAGTATTCCTTTTTCCAGCCGGCGCTCGTCGAGGCGGGAACCTATCGCGGCCAAGAGGAGGATTTTCCCTGTCTCAATGTGGGCTCGATGCATCTCATCACCTCCACGGACAAGGACGAGGAACTGATCTATCAGCTTACCAAGGCACTCTACGAGAACCGGGAAGCGGTTGTGGCGAAACATCCGGCAGGCAAAGCGATCAATCCGAAGAATGCTGCGCGGCCCGTCGGCACCGAGTTTCACCCAGGCGCGATTCGGTTTTACGAGGAGATTGGAATCTGGTCGGAGTAGGGATTGGTCTCCGGGACGAAATCGGAGAATATAGCGCGGAGAGGAAACCCCTATGAAGACCCTGAATTCGTTCATTGCGGGTGTCCTGATTCTCTTCACGTTGTGGGAGGTCAACTACCCCCTTCTCCAGCCTCAATCGAGCCTCGCAATTTTTGCGATGGCGGGCCTGGTCCTTTGCTTTCTGAATTTCCCGATGCGCGGGGAGTGGAAAGAGGAGAAGTGGTCGCGCATTCTTGACGGCGTTCTTGCGGTCCTCGCCGTGCTGACCTGCGGCTATATCATCGCTCAGACGGAACCCGTTTTCAGGTCTCTTTGGTTGGGTGGTCAGCCGCTTGGCAATCGCCCGGGGCAGGAGACCGGTCTCGATATTCTCGTCGCGGTGACGCTCTTGATCCTCGTGCTTGAATCGGCGCGTCGTTGTATGGGTTGGGCGCTTCCCATCCTTGCAATCGTGTTTCTTCTTTACGCGATGACGGGTCCCAACTTGCCGAACTGGCTGATTCCCCACCGGGGGTATGACCTCGAGCGGACGGTTTCCCAGACCGTCCTCCATGGGCAGGGCGTCTTTGGTGTCGCGTTAGGGGTCATGTTTCGATATGTTTTTCTTTTCGTGGTCTTCGGGGCTTTTCTCAGCGCGACTGGAGCGACGGGATTTATCATTGAGTTTGCCCGGCGTGTTTTCCGCAACAGCACGGGAGCGCCGGCGAAGGTGGCCGTAGTGAGCAGCGGCTTCATGGGGTCTCTGTCGGGGAGCGCCGTCGCGAATGTCGTTACCACCGGGACCTTCACGATCCCGATGATGCGGGCGGCGCGGTTCAAGCGTGAGATTGCCGGGGGAATCGAGGCTGCTTCCAGTTCCGGAGGGGCGCTCGTCCCACCAGTGATGGGGGCGGCCGCTTACCTCATGCTTGAGATTGTGCAGCCACCTGTGACCTACCTGCAGATAATCCAGTCAGCGCTGATTCCGGCGATCCTTTATTACCTTTCCCTCTTTATATTCGTGCATTTTCATTCCCTGCGCATTGCATCTGGACCCGTAGATGCCGAGGATTCGGAGGGAGAAGGTGCCCTTGAGGAAGGGGAGAGGAAGGCGCGGGATCAAGGCTCGAAGACCCTCGAGCCTTATAAGGGTATCCTCTTTGCCGCCTCGCTCGCCAGCCTCATCGCATTTCTTGTCCTTGGATTTACGCCGTTCCGGGCGGTGACCTTCGCCCTGGTGGTGCTCATTGCGCTTAGTTTCTTTCGCACGGAGACACGATTGAACGGAGCCAGGTTTGTCGAAGCGATTCGAGGGGCGGGCCGGGACGTGGTCCCTTTGATTTGTGCTGCCGCCTGTGTGGGACTGATTATTGGCGTGGTGACCCTCACCGGCGTCGGAACCAGATTTCCGGCGATGATCCTTCCGATTGCGGAGAACAATCTCCTTGGTGCTCTTTTGCTGATCATGTTGGGCTCGCTGATCCTGGGCATGGGATTGCCCTCGGTCGTTTGTTATCTCTTGATGGCGACTCTTGTGGGACCGGTTCTCGGAAATCTTGGGGTTGTTCCTCTTGCGGCGCACTTTTTCATTTTCTACTTCGGCATGATGAGCATGGTGACGCCTCCGGTCGCTCTTGCGGCATACGCTGCCAGTTCGGTGGCGGGGTCGAAGATCATTCCGACGAGTATGGCGGCTTTTCGGGTCGCGCTGGTTGGCTTCACACTTCCCTTCATGTTTGTTTTTCGGCCCGAGTTGTTGCTGCTGGCGCCGGGTGGGCAATCACCCTCGATTCTGTCGGTGATCTATGCGACAACCATCGCCGCGCTGGGCATCCTGGCGTTGGCCTCCGGGCTTGCGGGATACCTTCTGGTCCGATTGAAAACCGGATCTCGTGTCCTTCTTTTTATCGCCGCTGCGCTCATGTTATATCCCGGCGAAGCGGTCCTTTTTCGGAAGGAATGGCTGCTCACGATTCACGATCTTGGTGGGGTCATCCTCCTTGCTGTGGTCGCTTTCGTGACACGGGCGGTGGGGCGATCGAAAGTTGGGTGAGGTTGGGTCGAGGCGTTGCGTTTGCCTTTTGGCAATGAATTCTGCCTTTGCCCGGTTTTAACCAGTGCGAGGCTTTCGGCATCTTGGGCCAGGCTGCAGGATTTCAAGGTGCATTGAACCCATGATGCTTTCGTTTTACCGATTCATCGTTCAAGATCGGCTCGACAATTGCTTTGGTCCTATATCTTCCGTATAGCCCCAGCGACATATTGAATGGCCTGGATCGTGTGTCACCAAGGTCAGCGCGGACATAAACTTCGTTTTGCTTGAATGAATTGGTAAGCAATCACCCTTTGAGCCACGCCGGGACGAGGCTAGGAATATGGACAAGATCAATGAAACACTGCTGAGGATCATCACCGCCATCAATGATGTGTTGTGGGGTAAGGTCCTGATTTTTGCGCTGATTGGGGTCGGCCTTTATTTCACGGTCGTGCTTGGTTTTGTTCAGCTTCGTCGTTTCACGCACTCTTTCAAGGTGTTGAAAATGGGGCGACATGTCGATACCGGCATCAGTCCGTTCAAAGCCTTTTGCACATCGCTTGCGGCCCGTGTGGGAACGGGGAACATCGCGGGAGTGGTCATTGCCATTTCCATTGGCGGGCCGGGCAGTATTTTCTGGATGTGGTTGAGTGCCTTCCTTGGCATGGCGACTTCGTTGGTGGAGTCGACCCTTGCCCAGGTATACAAGGTGAGGGATTCCGAAGGCGGATTTCGCGGCGGGCCGGCGTATTACATGGAGAAGGGGATCGGCTCACGAAAGATGGGCATCCTGTTTTCGATCTTGCTGATTTCGGCTTTTGGCCTGGCGTTCAACGCGGTGCAGTCCAACACGATTGTTGATTCGATGGGGGGCATCATCGATTTGAAGGGTTATGTCATTGGTATTGTGTTAGTCATCTTGACGGCCTTTGTGATCATGGGTGGTCTCAACAAGGTCGCGACGACGGCGGGGTTTATTGTGCCGTTCATGGCGGTGAGCTATCTTTTGATCGCCTTTCTGGTGGTAGTGACGAACTTGGGTGAATTGCCAAGTGCGTTTCTCTTGGTCATTGAAGATGCCTTTGGCCTGAGGGAAGCCGGGGCAGGTTTTGTGGGATACACCGTGGCTCAAGCCATGCGTGCCGGTGTTTCGCGTGGTCTTTTTTCGAACGAGGCCGGGATGGGCTCGGCGGCCAACATTGCGGGGAGTGCGACACCGGTGCCGAATCATCCGGCTTCGCAGGGTTATGTCCAGATGTTTGGCGTGTTCATTGACACCTTTGTGATCTGCACGGCGACGGCCGCCATGCTTATTTTGACGGGAGGCGTTGGTCATACCGAAGGCATGTCAGGTATCAGTCTGCTGCAATTTGGCTTGGCGGAAGAGTTGGGCGCGTGGGTGAAGTATTTTCTGGGCCTTTCGATTTTGTTTTTTTGCTTTAGCTCGATTATCGCCAACTACAGCTACGCGGAGACGAATTTTCTGTTCTTGAACGGCAATACGCAAAAGGGGGTGCTGATTTTCCGGATTACCGTGCTGGCGGTGGTGATGCTTGGATCGTTGTTGGATATGCCGGTCGTCTGGGGCCTGGCTGATGTGACCATGGGGACGATGGCCTTGACGAACATTGCGGCGCTCGTGCTGCTTTCTCGAAAGGCCATTAAGGTGATCAAGGACTACAATGCTCAGGACAAGGCCGGCGACACCCCCAGCTTTGATGGTGCGCAGATTCCCGGGCTGGACCCTGAGATTTGGCCTGAGCGGGAATAATTGCTCTGCTCGGTGCGAAGACTGGTTGTCCGTTGTGTGGATGTGAAGGGCGATGGCTGAGAATTCTCTCTATGAACTGATTGAAGGTTCGAGAGGGGGCGAAGAATTCAAGGGGGCGGGGATGGTCTTGACAGCGTTTCGCGAGAATCCAAGATCGATGGAGAGCGTGAGATTCGCCTGAGGGCGGCGTTTGTTTGAAACCGAGTAGAGAGAGGGTTCCCCATGTCTGAAAAACTCCCGATTGTTTATCTGGCACGACACGGTGAGACGGAGTGGGCGCTCGATGGCCGACATACCGGGAAGACGGATTTGCCGCTGACCGAGAGGGGCGAGCGTAATGCGGCCAGCCTGCGAGACCGACTTCGGGGTATTTCCTTTGAAGAAGTTTTTACGAGCCCGCTGAAGCGAGCTTCGAGGACCTGCGAGCTGGCGGGTTTTGGCGACGTGGCCGAGCTTGACCCTGATCTTGTCGAGTGGGATTACGGCGATTACGAGGGGAGGCGCACGGTGGATATCCACCAAGAGCGACCTGACTGGCAGTTGTTTCGCGACGGCTGTCCGGGAGGGGAAGGATTGGCGGATGTGGGTATTCGAGCCGATCGAGTTGTTGCTCGGCTGCGAAACGTGGGAGGGAACGTGCTGGTTTTTTCCAGCGGACATTTTCTCCGCGCGCTTGCTGCGCGCTGGTTGGGCTTGGAAGTGGGAATGGGGCGTTGTTTTCTTCTCAGCACCGCGAGTCTCAGTGCGCTGAGTTATGAGCACAATCTGTCGGAACCGGCGATTCGGCTATGGGATGACACGCGTCACGTCGAGGTTTGATTGGTGGCGTTTGCAGAGCGCCTGGGCGGTTCAGCTTGAGGCTCTTGGGGTTTCTCCCGAGATGAAGAACGGGTGTGAGCTTGTGGAGAGAGATGCGGAGATGGGTACCCGCGGGGTGCAATCGTCAGGGGAGCGCATGAAATGGTGGACGAAGGGTTGGTTTTCCATGCAAAGTAGGATCGACCGGCAGGCGTTGCGCTCTTGAGTTCGCCCGCCTGAAATTCTCTCTATTATGACATCGAACGAATTGTCGCTCACGGACCGTGGTTCCTGGAAGAAACTAGGTGATCACTATGAAGAACTGAAGGGTATCCACCTTCGAACCCTTTTCGAAGACGATCCGGGGCGAGGGGAGCGTTTGAGCGTCGAGGCGGTGGGGTTGTTGTTGGACTACTCAAAGAATCGAATTACGGACGAGACAATCCAGTTGCTGGTTCAGCTTGCGGAAGAGTCCGGTCTTCGGGAGCGGATCGACGCGATGTTCAGTGGTGAGAAGATCAATATTACGGAAGGGCGGGCTGTTCTTCATGTTGCGCTGCGAGCTCCCAAAGATGCTTCGATTGAAGTCGACGGAGAGAACGTTGTTCCGGCGGTTCATGAGGTGCTCGACAGAATGACGGTATTTTCGGAGAAGGTTCGCAGTGGGGAATGGAAGGGGTATAGCGGCAAACGGATTCGCAACGTGATCAACGTGGGAATCGGGGGGTCTGATCTTGGTCCGGTCATGGCTTATGAAGCGCTCAAGCACTTCAGCCAGCGGGACATGACCTTCCGGTTTTTATCGAACGTGGACGGGACTGATTTTGCGGAGGCGGTTCAGGGTCTCGATCCGGAAGAGACCTTGTTCATCATCGCCTCGAAGACCTTTACGACGCTTGAGACCATGACCAATGCGCATACGGCGCGGGACTGGTCTTTGGCTGCCTTTGACGGTGATATACAGTCGGTGGCGAAGCATTTCGTGGCGGTTTCGACGAGTGCTGAAGAAGTGGCGTCTTTCGGGATCGATACGGAAAACATGTTTGGTTTCTGGGATTGGGTGGGGGGGCGGTATTCGATGGATTCGGCGATTGGCTTATCGACGATGATCGCGATTGGTTCCGAGGGGTTCCGCGCGATGCTGGATGGATTTCATGAGATGGATGAGCATTTTCGGACGGCTCCGTTTGAAGAGAATCTTCCGGTTCTCATGGCGGTTCTTTCGGTCTGGTACAACAACTTCTTCGGATCGGAAACGGTGGCGGTTTTGCCATATGACCAGTATCTCAAGCGGTTTCCCGCCTATCTTCAGCAGCTGACGATGGAGAGCAATGGCAAGTATGTCACCTTGTCCGGGACGCACGTGGATTACAAGACGGGCTCGATTTATTGGGGTGAACCGGGCACCAATGGTCAGCATTCTTTTTATCAATTGATCCATCAGGGAACTCGGCTGATTCCCTGTGATTTCATTGCGTTTGGGCAATCGCTCAATCCGCTGGGGCGTCACCATGATATTCTGGCGGCGAACGTTTTGGCGCAGAGTGAAGCGTTGGCGTTTGGGAAGACCGAAGATGAAGTGAAAGCGGAGGGGACGGCTGATTGGTTGGTGCCGCATCGTGTCTTTGAGGGGAATCGGCCTTCGAACACGATTTTTGCTGAGCGATTGACCCCGGAGGTTCTTGGCAAGCTTGTGGCGCTTTACGAGCACAGCGTTTTCACGCAGGGCACTATCTGGGGGATTGATTCATTTGATCAGTGGGGCGTTGAGCTAGGTAAGCAATTGGCGCAACGGATTATCCCGGAGCTTGAGAGTGAAGAGCCGCCGGACTTGTCGCATGACAGTTCGACGAACCATTTGATTGAGCACTATCGCCAGCTCAGAAAGGATTGAATTCATGGGTGCCGATCAAGAACAGCTTGAGAAAATGCGGGGTGGGCCGGGGTTCATTGCGGCTTTGGATCAAAGCGGCGGCAGCACTCCGAAGACGTTGAAGGCTTACGGCATTCCGGAGGACTCGTGGTCGAATGATGACGAGATGTTTGGGCTGGTGCATGAAATGCGAACGCGGGTGATGACGAGTCCGCGTTTTACCGGGGACAGGATTCTTGCGGCGATTCTCTTTGAGGACACGATGGATCGGGAGATTGGAGGGCAACCGACTTCCGAGTACCTCTGGAATGAAAAGAGGATTGTTCCGATTCTGAAAGTCGACAAGGGGCTTGCCGAGGAAGGAGACGGGGTTCAGTTGATGAAACCGATACCGGGGCTAGCGGCGCTCCTGGACCGGGCAAGTTCGTTTGCGATTTTCGGGACCAAGATGCGTTCGGTGATCAAACAGGCTGATGCCGCGGGAATTCAGGCGATTGTTCGTCAGCAATTTGAGGTGGCGGAGCAGATTATTGAGGCGGGTTTTGTGCCGATCCTTGAACCGGAAATTGATATTCATTGTCCGGACAAGGCGGATGCGGAGGCGCTTCTTAAATCGGAGATTCTGGTTGGGTTGGACCGGCTTTCTGACAGCCAGCTGGTGATGCTGAAGCTAACGCTTCCGGAGGAGCCTGATTTTTATATGGAATTAGTGGGCCATTCCAGGGTTGTGCGTGTGGTTGCGTTATCGGGTGGGTATTCTCGAGCGGAGGCCAACGAGCGATTGGCCAAAAACCATGGGGTGATTGCCAGCTTTTCGAGGGCCTTGCTGGAAGGGCTTTCCGCTCAACAAACGGATGCGGATTACAATGCCGTTTTGGGTGAATCGATTCAGGAGATCTATGAAGCTTCCGTCACCTGAGCGGTGTGGTGTCGTGGCGTTACAATGACTTAACCAGAAAAAGATTATGAGCAATGATAATGCAATGCAGATCGGGATGGTCGGACTGGGCCGGATGGTTGCGAACATGGTTCGTCG
>JBCDBW010000075.1:0-22472 GCA_039182965.1 Verrucomicrobiota bacterium | reverse complement strand
CGCCCTTTGAAGATGTGCTCCGGTGAAATATAGAGGTGAAGAACGGTCATGGTTCTCCTTGGCGGTGAGGGGTGAAATCAGGTGCCAGGTAATTTTTTCCACATTCTCTTGAAGAAACCCTGTTTTTCCTCTGGTTGTGGTGCGGGTTTTTCGACCGTTTGGTTTGCGGGTGGAGAGCTAACGACGGGGCTAGGGTTGGTTGAAGTGGGACTTGTTTCGGGCATGGGAGAGGATTGGATAGTGCGGGTGTGTGAGGGATTGGAGTAAGCGGTGGAGGTTTTATCGAAGACTTTGATGGTAGCGTTGTCGCGCAGGCGAGCGATCCATTTATCGTATGAGGCTTTTCGTTGCTCCTGCAGCACGAGTTGGTCGACCTGTTCGCGAACTTCGCTGAGGGGAGTGACATCTCCGCGCTGGAGGGCATCCACCCAGAGGAGGTAGTAGTTGCGATCGTCCTCGATGACTTCGCTGACCGTGAGGGGTTTTAACTTGAAGGCATTGTCACTGAGGAGTTGTTTCAGGTCTCCCCGTTCGATGGTTCCCCAATCGCCGCCATTGGAGGCTTTGCTATCGATGCTATAGGCTTTGGCGAGGCTAGCGAAATCGTTTCCGGCAAGGGCTTTGGCGCGAATTTCCTCAGTGAGCAGCTTTTGGGAATCCGGGGTAGTGCCGGGTATGTCGGAGGTTTTTGAAATCGTGATTGTGCGGAGTCTCACGTAGTCTTTTCCTCGGAAGCGATCGATATTCTTCTGGTAGATTCGTTCACGTTCCACGGGGGTGGGGGGAAGCGAGTTTTGGGCTTGGCTACCACGCATGTATTGAATGACGAGCGATTCTTCGCGCATCTTTTCGAATTGGCGCAGTGTGAGCCCGGTCTTTCGCAGTTCCTCGATGAATTTTGTGCGATCGCCGTCGAAGCGTTCGCGGATGAAGGTATTGACGGCGTCCTCGACGAATTGGGGGCGGATGTTGCCGCCTTTGGCTTCGAATTCGTCGAGGATTAGTTCACGATCTATGAGGTCCTGGAGGGCCTCCCGTTCGATTTCAGCGATACGAGCCTCGACTTGCTCGCGCGTAGCGCCGCGCATCTCCATTTGGACGACCCCGATGCGAACGGCAATGGCGTTGCGAACTTCCGAGTATGTGATGACCTGTCCGTTGACGACGGCAGCGACCCCATCAACGAGTTCGGTTTCGGCGATAGATGGTGGAATTGGAGCAAGAGGCGCGAGGAAGCAGACAAGGGCGAAGGCGCGAGCGCGGCGTTTCATAGCGATCTTTTGAATTAAATCGTGGGCGTCATCGGGAAAGTGGAGGCCCTGGATTATTAAAATGATTTAATCATAGATGCGGCTTGGCGCAACCTTTCTCCGGCAGATTCGGTATCGAGTCGTGGGAATTTGCCATTGAAGAGGATGTAGGAGCGATTTCGTGTGAGCATGAGTTTGTGATCCTGGATCTCACAGAGGCTGATGTCGGCTTGGGCGCAGGCGATGCGGATGGCGGCGACGAGGAGAAGGTGGGTTACTGCGGTTGGAGCGGCACCGAAGCGGTCGTTCCATTCGGCAGACAGTTGTTCGAGTTCGTTTGGCGATGCCAGTTCGGCGATGTGACGATAGGCTTGGATGCGGAGGCGAGTTTCTTCGATGTAGTTGGCGGGGATGAAGGCGGGGATCCGGGAATGATCGTCTTGTTGCATGTATTCGGCTTCATTGGTGGAGAGAAAGTCGATTTTGATTCCGACGTCGATGCGGCGTGCGGAAGGATCGCCTTTGAGCTTGGCGACGGACTGGCGAAGGAGTTGGCAGTAGAGGTCGAAACCGACGGCGACGATGTGCCCGCTTTGTTGAGTGCCGAGAAGATTGCCGGCGCCTCGGATCTCGAGGTCACGCATCGCAATTTTGAAGCCGGCTCCCAGAGAGCTGTACTGTTTGATAGCACTGATGCGTTTTTGGGCATCGCTCGTTGTCATAAGGCTACGCGGCAGCATGAGGATGGCGTATGCTTTCTGGTGAGCCCGTCCGACGCGGCCGCGCAGTTGGTAGAGGTCGGCAAGTCCGAAGCGATCGGCGCGATCGATAATAATGGTGTTAGCGTTTGGGATGTCGATTCCGCTTTCGATGATGGTTGTGCAAACGAGTATTTGAGTTTCGCCCTCGATAAAGCGATGCATGACCAGTTCGAGTTCGCCTTCGTCCATTTGACCATGGCCGACGTCTACCGTGGCGTTGGGGACGAGATCCTCTATTTTTTCGGCGATTTTTTCAATGGTGCCAACGCGGTTGTGGAGGAAGAAGACCTGACCGCTACGATCGAGTTCACGTTCGATGGCAGCGCGAAAGACTCGTTCATCGTAGGGACAGATAACCGTATTGACGGGATATCGATTGGGTGGGGGGGTATCAATCGTGGACATGTCGCGCGCGCCCATGAGGGAGAGATAGAGTGTACGGGGGATGGGTGTGGCGGAGAGGGTGAGGACATCGACGAGGCGGAAGAGGTCTTTAAATCGTTCTTTGTGGACGACGCCGAAGCGTTGTTCTTCATCGATCACGACGAGGCCGAGGTTTTTAAACGCGATATCCTTCGAGATGAGGCGATGAGTGCCGATGACGATATCGACGCCGCCCTCACGAAGAAGCTTGGCGACCTTGGTTTGCTCCTTTTTGGTGCGAAAGCGGGAGAGGAGTTCGATGCTGAACGGGTATTCCGACATCCTCTCCCGGAAGGTTTGAAAGTGTTGCTGTGCGAGGACTGTTGTGGGGACGAGGATGGCAACTTGTTTGCCGCTCATGACGGCTTTGAAGGCGGCGCGGATAGCGACTTCGGTTTTGCCAAAACCGACATCGCCGCAAATGAGTCGATCCATGGGTTGGCGGGACTCCATATCGGCTTTGGTTTCCTGGATCGCGCTAATTTGATCGGGGGTTTCTTTGTAGGGGAAAGAGTTTTCGAATTCGTGTTGCCAGCGTGTGTCGGGAGCATGCGCAAAGCCTTTTGCTGAATCACGCTCTGCCTGGATGGAGAGAAGCTGTGCGGCGTAATCCATAATGGATTTTTCGGCGCGCTCTCGGGCGCGATTCCATCGGTTGCCACCGAGTCGATTGAGCTGGGGGGCTTTCCTTCCGACGCCCACATAGCGGGACACGAGGTGAGCCTGATTGATGGGAACGTAGAGTTTGGCTTCGTCGGCGTATTCGATAACGAGGACGTCCTCATTGCGATCTGAGTCGGAATCGGCGGGACTTTGGAGGCCCAGAAATTTTCCGATGCCGTAATCACTATGGACGACGAGATCGTCTTCGTCGAATTCTCGGAACTCGGCCTGCATCCGCGAGGTGTGTCGCAGGCGATCCTTTGCGAAGCGGCGTTGGGCGGTGCTTACGTGGTATCGTCCGAAGATTTCGGTGTCAGAGACCACGGCGATGGCCGCTTCCGGAATGATGAATCCGTGGTCCAGTTGGCCGGTAAGGATTCCTAGGTAGCCAGAGGCGAGGTGGGGCGTATCGACGAGTTCGGTGAAGCGTTCAATTTCGCCTTCGGTGCGAAAGGCCATAGCGGTGGTCCAATCTTGGTTGTGCCATTCGTCGATTTGCTGCTGAAATGATTTACGTTTTGCTTCTTGGAGAATGAAATCGCCGGCGTCAAAGCCTCCTAGCGGGTTTTCGTGGCATGCGCATGAATAGTCGGCAACCGTGGCATCCGGTCTGGACCCGGAGTAGATCGTTGCGGAGGGAGTAATGCTATCGGGGAGGCCAGCGTCGTCTTCATGGGGATCGATGACGATCAGGAAATCGGATTGTGTGGCGACATACTGGTGGAGACTGAAGTCATTTTTGTGTGCGGCTTCGGCGAGGAGGATTTGGGATTCGACGAGGGACCGGGTGGATACTTGGGAATCGATATCGAACTCGCGGATGGCTTCGATGTCGTTGTCGAAGAACTGGAAGCGTGCGGGCGAGGCGGCTTGCCAGGAGAAAACATCGACGATTTCGCCGCGGACAGCGAATTGACCGCGTGCGATGACTTGGGGAGTTCGTTCATAGCCGGACTCGACGAGGGTTTGCTGGAGCTGAGGCAAGGGGTGCGTTTCGCGAGGTCGCAGGGTAAGCCGTGCGGCTTGGAACTGGCGTGGATTGGGCACGGTTTCGTGAAAGCTTTTGGTTTGCAGGAGAATTATGGGGACCGGTGCTGAGGGGGAGGGGCCTGAGGTGAGGAAGTTGAGAACGCCGAGTCTTTCGGCGTAGATATCGGGATCGGGAAGTGTATCATCGGCTTCCTGGACTTCGCATTCGGGCAGGAAAAGGGCCTCGCGGGACCAGAGGGGCAGTTCATTTGAGAGGCGCTCTTGGGTGCGGAGGTCGGGACAAGCGAGCCAGATGCGTGAAGTTTGAGGTATGGGGGAAATGCTCTCGATACGAGAGAGGATAACGGCTACGACGAATGCGTGTGCGGCGGGGGCAATTTGTTCGACGAAGACGTTGGCCGTGGGGGCAAGGGGGCCAAGCTTTCGAAGGAACGCTTTCGAGCTCTCAGCCTGTCGGACGAGAGCGCCCGGTTGAAGGCGTCCTGCGGGAGGAGGAGCCTTCCCACGCGCATGTGGGCGGCTCATTTTTCCCTTTTCGCGTCCGTGGTGGTAGCGAGCTTATATTTGTCGAGTCGTTTGCGGAGCGCGGCAGCCGTGATGCCGAGGAGTTTGGCTGCTTTGGCGGGGTTCGCGTCGCATCGGACCATAGCGTGGCGTGTGCTTTCGCGTTCGATGAAGGTATTGGCGTTGAGTTCCGAACTGGATTCGGCGGCTTCGAAGAGCGTTTCGAGAGCCTTCTTTATTTTGGGATCGGTCGAGAGTGGATCGGGCGGACTAGGTTCTGCGGGAGCTTCGGCCTTTTCGTATGGGGCGTTGCGATTTTGGGGAACGTGGCCGAGTGGGATGTCTTTAGTGAGGAGGACATTCCCTGTCGCAAGAACCGTGGCGCGTTGGATTGTGTTCTCGAGTTCGCGGACGTTACCCGGCCAAGTGTAGCCTTGGAGGAGGTGTTTGGTATCTTCGGAGAGTTGTAGGCGGGCACCGCCCTTTTGGTTTGAGAGTTTTTGGAGGAAGAATTCGGCGAGTGGTACGATGTCGTCCTGACGATCGCGCAGGGGTGGGATGTGGATACGGACGACATTGAGTCGGTAGAAGAGGTCTTCCCGGAAGTGGGAAGCGGCGACTTGGGATTCGAGGTCTTTGTTGGTCGCGGCTAGGACGCGGACATTGGTTGAGAGGTTTTGGTTTCCGCCGACACGGGAGAATTCACCTTCTTGAAGAACGCGCAAGAGTTTCGATTGGATTTCGATTGGCATGTCGCCGATTTCATCGAGGAACAAGGTTCCTCCATCGCATTGTTCGAAACGTCCGATCCGTTGGCTCATTGCACCAGTGAAGGCGCCTTTCTCGTGGCCGAAGAGTTCACTTTCGAGAAGGTTGGCGGGAATGGCGGCGCAATTGATGGCGACGAATTCATTTTTAGCGCGGGGGCTGAAGCGATGAATGGCATTGGCGACGATTTCTTTGCCGCTACCGCTTTCGCCGGTAATGAGGACGGGGACATCGGAGCGGGAGACGCGACCGATCATTTTGAAGACGTCCTGCATCGTATCGGACGTTCCGATGATGCTGTCCTTGTAGTGCTCAAGATCGGGGGAGTGGTTGCCGCCTGCGGCGACCGTTGCGCGGGTTTGTTCGAGTGCTTTGAGGGCGCCTTCGACAACGGGGCGTAAGTCGTAGGCGAGGGATTCTTTTCTCAGGAAGTCGTAGGCGCCGAGTTTCATGCACTCGATAACGTGATTGGTGCTTGGGAACCCAGTGGTAATAACGATCATGGCCTGAGGATCTTGGTGACGGATGCGCCGGAGTAGTTCCATACCATTGAAAGGAGCGAGGCGGATCTCGATGAGGACGAGATCCGAGGGCGAATCTGCAAAGGCCTTGAGGGCGGACTCGGCGTCGGTATGCGTATGGATATCGATTGAGGGAGCCCTGAGATGGCGGGAGGCCCATTCGAGGAAGTCCGCATCAGGATCGACGATCATCAAGGATTGTTTGGGAGCCTTGGGCATCTGGGGAGGAGGGAAGAGGGTGGCAGGGTGGGGGGGTCTGTCTACCGGTTAGCGGACTCGAGACTTATACGCCTCCGAAGCGTCGTTGGCGCTTGGAATATTCTTCAACGGCCAAGTGAAGGTCTTGCTTCCGGAAGTCGGGCCAGAATTTTCTGGTGATAATGAGTTCGGCATAGCTGATTTGCCAGAGAAGAAAATTGGAGAGGCGGAGTTCACCGGAAGTCCGGATGAGTAGATCTGGATCGGGGTAGTATCGGGTATAGAGGTGTTTTCCGAACATTTCGGTATTGATCATCGCACTGTCGATGTGACCGGCCTCGACGGCCCGGAGGATGCTTTTGACGCCATCGACAATCTCTTCTCTGGCACCGTAATTGAGGGCGAGAACAAGGGTGAGGCCGGTGTTCTCCGCAGTTGCTTGGATGGACTCATGGAGTTGGGTGAGGGCCTTTTTGGGTAGTTGGTTGATGCGGCCGATGGCTTGGAGGCGGACGCCGCGTTGATTCAGTTCGGGAGTCTTTTCCTTTAGGAAGCGCTCCAGGAGAGACATGAGCGACTTGATTTCGGATGGCGGGCGTTTCCAATTTTCGGACGAGAAAGAGTAGAGAGTAAGATACTTGATTCCGATTTCTTCGCAGGCTTCGACGCATTCGCGGACTGATTCGGCGCCAGCGCGATGGCCGTCGCTCCGGCTGAGGCCACGTTCTTTCGCCCAACGACCGTTTCCATCCATAATGACGGCGACGTGGCGTGGTGTGGAAGCTTTTTCGGAAGAATCGGACATGCGAGAGCTTTGGCATCCGGTGTGCAAGGGGGGAACTTAAGGGATATCGATGGGAAGTGAAATGGAGAATTCCAAGGCCTCTTTGGGGCGGGCGGTGCAGGCGGAAGCTATCTATGGCCGGTGGGTGAGGGTCTCCAGCGGAAAGGTTCTCGCGACGGTTTGGTGAGCTAGTTTTTACCGGACGAGTGTTTGTTTTCGGTCGGGGCCAACGCCGACGAGGGAGACGGGGGCACCGGTGAGTTCGGTGATTCGATCGAGATATGCGCGTGCTTTTTCGGGAAGTTCACTGAAGGTGGTGCATGCGGTGGTGTCTGTGCGCCAGCCGGGTAATTCTTCGTAGACGGGTGTGCAGCGCTCCCAATCGGAGGCGATGGCGGGCGGGTATTCGAGAATTTCACCGTCGAGTTCGTATGTAGTACAAATTCGGAGGGTGTCAAGTTCATCGAGGCCGTCGACGTTGGTGACGGCGAGTTCGTGGGTTCCGTTGACGATATTGGCGTAGCGAACGAGGACGGCATCGAACCAGCCGCAGCGCCTGGGGCGCCCGGTAGTCGCACCAAATTCGCGTCCCATCCTGTGGAGGCGGTCGGAGAACTCTTTGTTTTCGGAGATGAAGGGGCCTTCGCCGACGCGGGTGGTGTATGCCTTGGCGACGGCGACAATGCGATTGAGCAGGTGGGGGGCGGCGCCTGAGCCGGTTGAAGCGCCACCGGCGGTGGTATTGGAGGAGGTGACGTAGGGATACGTTCCGTGATCGACGTCAAGGTAGGTCCCTTGGGCGCCCTCGAAGAGAAGATTTTTTCCGGCGGCGACGGCTTCGTGGATTTGGACGACGGTATTGGCGATATGGGGTTTGAGGCGTTCGGCGGCTTCGAGACAGCTATTGCCAATTTCTTCCAGATTGAGGATGTCCATTCCGGCGGCTTCAAAGATGCTATTTGCATCGTCGACGCGGGCGGCCAGTTTTTCCGCGAAGGAGTCGGGATAGAACAGGTCGGACACGCGGAGGCCGGTGCGTTCGATTTTATCGGCGTAAGTGGGTCCGATACCGCGTTTCGTGGTGCCGATTTTATTGTTGCCGAGGGAATTTTCCCGAACGGCGTCGAGGGCGCGGTGGTAGGGCAGAACGAGGTGAGCGCGGTCGCTGATGTGCAGTCGGTCGGCTGTGACGTTGATGCCTTGCGCGGCGAGGCCGTCGATTTCTTCAAGGAGGGCGATGGGGTCGAGGACGACGCCATTGCCGATGAGGCACGATTTTTCCGGCCACAGGATTCCGGAGGGGATGAGATGGAGGACGTAGGTGACGCCATCGTTGATCACGGTGTGACCGGCGTTGTTGCCGCCTTGAGCGCGAATGACAACATCGGCTTCTTCGGTAAGAAAATCGACGATTTTCCCTTTTCCTTCGTCGCCCCATTGGGCGCCTACGATGACGACATTGGCCATGGAACTAGATCGATGATGGGCGTGTTAGGAATCGCTTGGAAGCGAGATACGGGCGCGTGATAAGGAGCACGATGACGCGAGGTTAAGGACCGGGATGAGGCGAGCGAGGTAGACTTAGGAGGGCAGTGACAGGGCCATCACGATGACTTCATAATGGCAGCGCAGACGGCGAGGATGATACTGACGAGGACGCCGACACCTCCGATGGCTAGGAAGACATTTGCGACGGGGTCCTTTTTTTTGGTGCGTTTCGGGAAGGGTGAGATACTTGTGAAGTCTTCGGGTCGGTAGCTGGTGTCACCCACTTCTGCAGCGAGAGCTTCGCTGGCTGGAACTTCGGCATCGCTTTCCGGAGATTCACCGGATTCAGCGGCGGCGGTAACGGTCCCTTCTTCTGATGGGATTTCGAGTGTATAAACTCCTTCCAGGGACCCAAAAGTAATGCGTGCGCCGTCATTGAGTGCAAGCTCGGTGATTTGGTCTCCGTCGACGAAGGTGCCGTTGGTGGAGTCGAGGTCGACTAGGGAGTAGCCGACGTCACGTGCTTTGAACTCAGCATGGGAACCGGAAAGAGAGGAGTCGGTGAGCTGGAGGGTATTGTCGTCGTTGCGTCCGACGGAAATGGTGTCTCCGGCGAGTTCATGAGTGACGGTTTCTCCTCCTTCGGAGATAATGGTGAGAAATGGCATGGCTCTACGATTTTAGGGGTGTTTAGTGGGATTGATCAATTAGATTGGCGAATTCGGAGAAAAAATAGCGGGCGTCATGGGGGCCGGGAGATGCTTCGGGGTGGTATTGGACGCTGAACACGGGTTCATCGCGATGGCGGAGTCCTTCAACGGTATCATCGTTCAGGTTGATGTGGGTGACTTCGATATTGGCTGGCAGCGAATCGGCATCGACGGCGAAGCCATGATTTTGGGAAGTGATCGCGACTTTTCCGGAGCGAAGGTCTTTGACGGGTTGGTTTCCGCCCCGGTGACCGAATTTGAGTTTAAAGGTTTTGCCGCCGAGGGCATGACCGAGCATTTGGTGTCCGAGGCAGATCGCGAAGATGGGTTTTTTCCCGATGAGTTTTCGGATTTCGCTGTGGACATAGTCCAAGGCGGCTGGATCGCCAGGTCCGTTTGAGAGGAAGACGCCGTCTGGGTTCCTAGCGAGGACTTCTTCGGCCGGGGTGGTGGAGGCGACGACGTCGACGGTAAAGCCGGCCTGGCGAAGGCGACGGAGAATGTTGTATTTCACGCCGAGATCATAAGCAACGATATGGTATTTTGGGTCCGGCAGAGAGCGGAAGACATCATCCGTCTCGTCGGCCGATTTTCCGAGGCCCTCGGTATTCGGATTGAAGACTGTCCATTCACGGCTGAGTTCGTCCTCCGGATCCCAGCGGAAATTTTCGGGAGTGGTGACCTCTTTGACGTAATCCATTCCGATCATGCCCTGGCTCTTTGCGGCTTGGGCGGCGGCGTCGGATGGCGAAAGGTTTTCTGTCGTCAAGACGGCCTTCATGGCGCCGCGCTCGCGGAGGCGTTTGGTGAGGGCCCGGGTATCGACGCCCTGAATGCCGATGATGTTGTATCGGGCGAGGTAGTCCTGGAGGGATTCATTTGATCGCCAGTTGCTGGGAACACTACAGAGTTCCTCGATCACGAATCCACGCACGTGGGGTTCTTGGCTCTCGTTATCGATGGGGTTAATTCCGTAGTTCCCGATGAGGGGGTAGGTCATTGCGACAATCTGGCCGCGGTAGGAAGGGTCCGTAAGGACCTCTTGGTATCCGGTCATGGAGGTATTGAAGCAAGCTTCACCGTACGAAGTGCCGGTGGCACCGAAGGCGACGCCCCCGTAGCATGTTCCATCTTCGAGTGCCAGGATGGCTTTATTCATTTCGGGCAACAGAGAACAGAATGGGGCGTGAAAAGCAAAGGGAAAATTGGCGGGAGCGGCGAGCTGGAGAGAAAAGGGTTGCGGCGTTTGGTTTCGGGACTGTTTGTGTGTGAGTTGATTTTATGGCGAGGATTCTTTTGATCGCAATCGTGGCGGCAGCGTTGGTTGGTGGAGCGGCATTGTTTTTCTTCAAGGAGAAAGGATATCGAATCGAGCTGACGCCGGTCGAGATTGAGGCTGAGTTGGATGCAAAGTTTCCTGTTGAGAAGGAATATTTGAAGTTTGTAAGGCTAAAGCTGTCGAGGCCGGATGTGGCGTTTCCCGAGGGGGGGGATCGGATTCAGGTGAGCTTGGATGCGTTAATGAACTTACATTTTCCGGGAACAGCAGAGAGAGAAGTGGATGGCGTCTGTGTAGTGACGTTTGGATTGCGTTACGATCCGCAGGATTTTGGGTTTTATTTGGTGGATTCGGAAGTGGAGCGTCTAGATATCGAGGGAGTGCCCAAGACTTGGTCCAAGAAGGTGGGCGACTTTGCGGTGGCGACGGCTAATTTGTATCTTACACGGTATCCGGTGTACACGCTTGAGCCAAAGGATGTGGCCAGTTTTACGACAGCGATGGTGTTGAAGGATGTGGTGGTGCGGGATGGAAAGTTGGTGATTCAGCTTGGGCTGTAGGGATGGGGTGAGGACGCGATCGTATTTGGGTAAAAAAACACCCGCGCTCAATGAGGGCGGGTGCTTTTCCTCTTTTGATGAGGTTTTTCCCACTTATGCCGTCCCAATGGCTGAGGCACCCGTTCCCGTATTCTCAACAGGACGGTGGCCGCATCGGCGGCTTCTGCCTTCCAATAAAGGCCTGACATCCACCGAGCATATTGGCCTCCTCTAACGTCTTAACGGTTCGGGCCTACGCACATTATGCGGGCGAACACAGCAGGAAAAGCCTGATAAAGTAGCTCAAAATTTACGCGATATCAAAGAACCGCTGAACAACGGCCAGGTGGGGCGTAAAAGCTTTTTGCCTGTGCGGGAGGCTTTTATGTTCAGCGTATTTGGACCGGAAGCTCTTGTTTTAGCGCGGCCAATATTCGCCCATGCGCGTCATCGACTTCCGATGTAGTGAGTGTCTTCGTTTTGTCGCGGTATGTCAACGAATATGCGAGCGACTTCTTGTGGGCGGGGAGTTTTTCTCCTGCAGGATCTGTGAACACGTCAAACAGTCTAGCCGACACTAACAATGATTCCTTTTGCGTATCGAAGAAGTCCTGTATGTCGCCGTTCGGAATAACGGCAGGGAGTTCCATGGCGACATCTCGCGAAACGGCAGGGAAGCGGTCGAGTTCTTCGAAGGTGTCGGCTCGATTCATGAGTTGCCAGAGACTTTCAGCGTTGAGTTCTGCGATGAGGATAGGTGCTTGAAAATCGATTTTGCGGGTGAAGGCGGGTTGGATCTGGCCGATGAGGCCGAGGGATTTTTTATCGATGGTAATGTCGGCCTCCAGGACGAAAGGGGAGGATGGGGAATGAGATGGTATCAGCGTTAGGGATGAAACCGGCAGGATTGTTTCGAGGAAGCCCCGAAGATCGGAGATATCGAGTTGGCGTGGGCGGGCTTCGTGCCAGGTGGATGGTTGGGAATCACCGCCGGCGAGCAGCGTGATGAGTTGTTTTTCGGATTCGGGCGTGCGAAAGACAGTGCCGGTTTCATAGAATCGGAGGGTCGTGGCGCCTTGGTGGCTATTTCTTTCTGCTGCGCTGAGGAGGCCGGGAATCAGGCTTGGGCGAAGAGTGGTATGATCTTCGCTGAGGGGATTCTTTACGGTGACGAGATCGTCTGTGGATGTATGAGGGCAAGTCGTGACGGCTTCTTCGCTGGAAAGGAGTTTGATGGTTTTCGTTTCGAGGAAGCCGAGTCCGCTCAGGCGGGAGCGAAGTTGGTTAAGGCGATCAAAAGCGATGTCGTCAGGGCTTGCGGGAGCGAAAGCCGCAGCGGTAGTGGCGGGTATTTTATCGAGGCCATGGACGCGAGCGATTTCTTCAACCAGATCGATATGACGTTGGAGATCAATCCGATATGAAGGAATCCGCCAGCTACTTTTGGTCTTGGATTTGTTTTCAAGGGTGAGACCAAGGCCGGCGAGGATACGATGCATTTCCGCAGCCGGGATGTCGATGCCGAGGAGGGATCGCGCGCGATCTTCATCGAGTTGGACTGAGCCGGTTAGGATAGGCAGAGTGCCAGCCGTTAGGATTGCGTCAGCGGGCTTGCCAGCAGCGAGGTCGACTATGAGTTGTGTTGCGAGGGCAGAAGCGGGTAGAACGCCCTGTGGATCGACGCCCCGTTCAAAGCGGTAGCTGGAGTCGCTAGACAAGTTGAGGTCGCGTGATGTGCGGCGGATGACGGGAGGCGCGAAGTAGGCGCTTTCGAGAATGACACTGGTGGTGTTTTCGGTGACGCCGGAGATTTCGCCGCCCATGATGCCACCGAGAGCGATGGCGCCGTTCGCGTCGGCGACGACGACGTCTTCCGGGCGGAGGGAGTATTCTTCGCCGTCCAGGGCGAGAAACTTTTCATGTGCGGTAGCGATGCGGACCATGAATCCGCCATTGAGTTTGGATGCGTCGAAGGCATGGAGAGGCTGACCGGTCTCCATGAGAACGTAGTTTGTAATATCGACGATATTGTTTATGGGGCGAAGGCCGACAGCTTGGAGTTTCTCTTGAAGCCATTCTGGGCTGGGTCCGACTTTGACGTGATTGATGTGACGAGCGGAGTAAAAGGGGGCGTGATGGGGAGCGGAAACGGTAATTTCCGCGTTGGTGGCGATCTGTGTGATGATCTCAGGGGTCTTTGGGATGAGGAGGGGGCGATCGGTGAGCGTGGCGAGTTCGCGGGCGATGCCGCGGTGGGATAGGAGGTCGGGGCGATTGGGGGTGATTTCGAGGTCGAAGATGGGGGGGTAGATTTGTGAAAGCGGCGTACCGGGGACGGTGGTGTCGGGGAGGATGAGGAGGCCGTCAGATTCCTCTGCGAGCCCGAGTTCCGCCGCGCTGCATAGCATGCCTTGGGAGATTTGGCCGCGCATTTTGCGTTCGACAATTTCGAAGCCGCTGGGAAACGCGGTGCCGGGCGCGGCGAGTGGGACGACGTCGTTGACGGCGTAGTTTTTGGCTCCGCAAACAATTTGTTTTGGCGTGCCGGAACCGTCGTCGACTTGGCACACACTCAATTTATCGGCATTGGAGTGTTTTTCAGACGAAGTGATTATTGCGGCGACGACGCCTTGGGGGACAGATTGGATCCCTTCGACCTCGATCCCTGCGAAAGTCAAAAGGTCATCGATTTCGCGGGTGGAAAGGTCGGCGAGGTCCACGAGATCATTTAGCCATTTGAGGGAGACCTTCATGATTTCAGCCGAACTGAGTGAGGAAGCGGGCGTCGTTTTCGATGAGGAGGCGGATATCGGGGATGCTCCAAAGAATCATGGCGAGGCGTTCCACACCCATGCCGAATGCGTATCCGGTGACTTTGTCAGGGTGGAAGAGATCATCGCTTCGTTGTTCGCAGATGGAAGCGAAGACATTGGGATCGACCATGCCGCAGCCGGCGATTTCGATCCACTTGGGTTGTTTCCCTTTGATACGGAGTTGGACGTCTACTTCGAAACTCGGTTCCGTGAAGGGGAAGAAATGGGGGCGGAAGCGAACGGGCGTATCATGCCCGAAGATAGACTGGAGGAGGAACTCAAGGGTGCCTTTGAGATCGCCGAGCGTAACAGTTTCATCGACGTAAAGGCCTTCGATTTGGGTAAACTGGTTGAGGTGAGTGGCGTCGATTTCATCGCGGCGGAAGGCGCTCCCGGGTGCGATCACGCGGAGAGGGAGGGTTTTGACGGATTCCATTGCTCGAATCTGGACGGTCGAGGTGTGGGTTCGGAGAAGGTGACCGGAATTGAAGAAGAAGGTATCCTTTTCGTTGCGGGCGGGATGATCAGCGGGGGTGTTGAGGGCATCGAAGCAGTGAAACTCCGTTTCGATTTCGGGTCCGCTCGCGAGGGAAAAGCCCATGCGGCGAAGCGTATGAACGAGGAGATCGGTGATTTGGGTAAGGGGGTGGGTGTTGCCGCGGAATGCGGTGCGACCGGGAAGGGTGAGATCGATGCCTTCGACTGCGCGGGCGTCGGCGTCGGCGCGGAGTGTTGCGAGTTTTTCTTCGAGGGCGGTGGTGATGGATCGGCGAACTTGGTTGAGTTTTTGTCCGACGGCGGCCTTTTGATCTTTCGGGACACTCTTCATGCCGGCGCCGGCGGCGGTGAGCGGTGCTTTTTTCCCGAGGAGAGAGGTGCGGCACTGTTCGAGTGCGGCATTGTCCGGGGCGGCTTCGATATCGGCGAGGGCGTCGCTTTGAATTTGAGCGAGTTCGTCTAGCATGGATGCGCAGGAGGTGACGGGGAGACTGTAGGAGGCGGTGATAGGTTGGTCCAACGCAATCGGTGGATGCCGGGTACTGGCTTTCCTTGGAGAGCGGGAAGGCTAGTTCTTTCTCACTTGAGCTCTATCCTCAAGAGGAAGTGGCAAGCGAGGCTACCGTTGATTTAAGGCTGGAACCGGTGGGATACCGATTGCACTAGGCCGTCTTTTTTTCGAGGGCGGCCTTGGCCTGGGCGACGATTTCGTCGAAGGCGGCGGCGTCTTTGATTGCAATATCGGAAAGGACTTTGCGATCGAGTTCGATCCCGGCGACCTTGAGGCCCTCGATAAATCGGCTGTAGGTCATCTCGCGCTCGCGAACCGCTGCATTGATGCGCTGCACCCACAGATTTCGGAACGTGCGTTTGCGATTTTTGCGGTCGCGGTAGGCCCAAGACTGGGATTTATACATTGCGTCCTTGGCGTAGCGGAAGAGCTTGGATTTGAATCCGCGATAGCCTTTTGTTTTCTGGAGGACGCGTTTACGGCGCCGGCGGCTGGCCGGCGAATTGGTTGCTCGTGGCATGGGAGTGACTCCTATTTTTGAACAAGCTGTTTCATATTTTCGATCAGCAGCCTCACTTGTTCTTAAGGCACCGCCCGAGCGGGACCAGACTGCGTGATTCGTGATAGTTGGCGGGTGTTCGGACGGATCCGAAGGGTCGAGGAGAGAGGGGAAAGCGCCCTAGGCGAACGGCAAATTGCGTTTCACCATGGGTTCGTCTGCTTCGGAGACGAGGCAAGACTGTCCAAGCGCGCGTTTGCGCTTGGCATTTTTCCGCCGCATGAGGTGCCGGGCCCCTTTTTTCCGGCGGAGGATTTTTCCCGAACCGGTTACTTTGAAGCGTTTGGCCACCGCTTTGCGGGTCTTGGCTTTTCCTGCTCTTCTGGACATGGGGGTGGAAAATAGCGCGAATTATGGGGAAGGCAATCATTTTTGTGGCTAGCGCGGAGACTTGGCCTGGAAGGGGTGTGGGGCGAGCGGGATCGTTTGTGTGTGTGGGGATTCGAGTGAAAAAACTGTTAGATTTATCTTTTCAATAATGTCCATATCTGCTTAAATCTTGGAATTGTTGACCAAACATTTGTGAACATGCCTGAGCTTACCGTTCGTCCGACCAGTTCTCCCCCGATTGAGCAGATTCGCACGATCAATCATCATTTGAGGGTGGCGATTGATCGCGTGAGCGATGGGGTTTTGATTTTGGAGGCGGATCCTTTGGAGATGCCGGGGCCGCGGATTGTGTTCGCAAATATTGCGGCGCGCAAGATTCTGGGGTTTGGATTGGAGGATTTGCTTGGGCAACCGATAGGGGTCTTGTACGACAACGAGAAGTTGCGTGGGTTTTTAGCTCGATTGCCGGCGGTTTCGGAGACGGGAAAGACTTATCAGATTGAGGTGCGCACGAACTGTGAGGGCGGGGTGGTTAAGGCTTTGCGATGGACGGTTACTGCGATGCGGGATCATCGCGACACAACGCAGAATTACATGATTACGATTCTGCCTGAGAAGTTGAGTCGTTTGGCGGCAGAGGCGGAGGCGGCGAGGGCGGGTCGGCCGGTTGCGCAGCCCACCGTGGTGGGGGCGGGCGAAATGACGAGTGCGCAGATTCATTCTAGCAAGATGGAATCATTGGCACTGGTTGCGAGTGGGATTGCGCACGATTTCAATAACATTTTGACGACGATCATGGCGAACCTGTCATTGGCGCGATTGGAGACGTCGATTCAATCGGAGGCGCGGTTGCACATTGAGGAAGCGACGGAGGCGTCGGAGGGGGCGAAGGGATTGATCAAGCAGTTATTATCGTTTGCGCGCGGGACGGAGTTGGTCAAGCAGGAGACGGATTTGGCGCGATTGATTCACGAAGCGGTTCGCTTGTCGACTTATGGGGCGAACGTGAAGTGTGAGAGTCATTTGGTGCCTCATTTGTGGGGAGCGAACGTGGATGGGACGCAGATCACGCAGGTATTGAACAATCTCTTGATCAATGCGCGGCAGGCGATGCCGAGCGGGGGGGTGATTCAGGTGAATGCGGAGAACGTGGAGATTGGGAGCGAGGCTGGTGCGGCATTGGATCTAGATGCTGGAAAATACGTGGCGGTTTCGGTGCGGGATCGAGGGGTAGGCATTGCGCCGGAGAATTTACGGAAGATTTTTGATCCATTTTTCACGACGAAGAAGGAGGGGACAGGATTGGGTTTGGCCACTTGTTTCTCGTTGATTCGTAAGCATTCGGGGACGATCACCGTGCGATCGAAGGTGAATATTGGGACGGAGTTTCGCATTTATTTACCGGCGACAGGGCGCTCGGGGCACCGGGAGGCGCGTGCGGGGAGCAAGCGGATGATTTCAGGTCAGGGGACAGTATTAGTAGTGGACGATCAGGAGTGTGTCCTAGCGGTCTCGGCGGCGATCTTATCTAAGTTAGGGTATGAGCCGGTAACGGCGACGACTGGGCAGGAAGCGATTGATTATTATACGGAGCGGATGCGGAGTGGGGAGCCGGTGTCGGTCATCTTGATGGACATGACCTTGCCGGGGGGGATGAGTGGGTCTGATGCGTTCGATGAGATTCGCAAAGTGGACCCGGATGCGCGGGCGATTGCGACGAGTGGGTATTTTGATGAAGAATCGAGGGTGCAACATGAGACGAGGGGTTTTGCTGGCATCTTACCCAAGCCGTATTCCGCGGAAGCGCTATCGCAGGCGCTGCACGAGGTATTGGAGTGTGTTGAGGTCTAGGCGGGTGGCAAGCGTTTTTAGGCCTTTCTGACTTGACGGTCGTTTGGGGTGACAGGGGTAAAATTTGGTGCGGGAAGCGGTGTGGAACAACGCGGTCTTTTTTACGTCAGAAAACCGGAGGTTTTCTATTCCTTTAGCAGGAGCGAGCGCCCTTGGGAGTTGAGGAGGTGGTAGGAAGCGGGGGGAGTTCCGCTTCGAGGATTCCTTTTGCCTTGGGCCACGCGATAAACGCCTCGGCGATCATCCAGATTTCCAGAGCGACCGTTGCGATGCCGACGAAGACTAGATGCCACTGTTCTTCGGCGATCCAACCGTTGGGTTCGAAGAGTTCGATTCCTATGGCAATCCCGGGGAGGATGAGCATCGCGATTGCCGGGATGATGACAAACAAGATGGGGAGACTTCGGCGCCACATCCAGAATGCGATGACGAGGAATGCGAGTCCGGCGAGGAGCTGGTTGGTGACGCCGAAGAGAGGCCAGAGAATGAGACCGCCTTTTCCGGCGGACTGCCATCCCCAAGGGGAACCGGGGAGTGGGATTGCGGCGATGAAGCCTGCGATGAGAATCGCGAGGACAGTGGCGGCATGTTTATTGGTGAACCAAACCAGAGGATTGAGGGCGTGCGGTTGGTGATCGGCAGCTTCCCCGGTAGCCCGCTTGACGCCCTTTACATTGTCGTCGAAATCGTATGCTTCTGCGGGGAGGGCAGTGGCGGAAACGCGCGGGGCGAAGGTGGAGGCGAGTTCTTGGATAACGTAGCGTTGAAGGCGGCATGCGGTGTCTAGGGTTGTGGCGGCGAAGGAAGCGACGAAAACGCCCATGAGGGCGATCGAGAAGGAAGGAGAGAAGCCGAGTGCTTTAAGGAAATTGGCGGCGCCTTCGATGAAGGCGCCAACTTTGGCGCCGAGGCCTTGGGCGGTGGTCCACGAAGCGTAGCGGGCGTCGTAGGCGGCTTGTCCGGTGAGGACCTCGCCACCTGCGGCGGTGGCGCCGAGGCCTAGGCCGGCGACGCACGCGAGGATGACGAGGGTGGCGAGGAATCCTTCTGTGAGCATAGCGCCGTAACCGACGAATTTGGCATCGGATTCGCATTTGAGTTGTTTTGAGGACGTGCCGGAAGAGACGAGGCAGTGGAATCCGCTGATGGCGCCGCACGCGATGGTGATGAAGAGGAAGGGGAAGATCAGGGGGGCGCCTTCGGGGTTCCAGCGAAAGGCGGGCGCGACGATTTCGAGGGAGGTGCGGGCGTCGTCGGGCTGGGCTGGGGCGCCGCCAAAAAGAGCGGCGGCGACAAGACCGAGCACGACGAGACCGAGGGCGGAGAGGAGCTGTAGAGAATTGATGTAATCGCGTGGCTGGAGGAGCGTCCAGACGGGAAGGACGGATGCGATGTAGGAATAGATGAGGAGAACGAGGACCCAACCGAAGACGGGCAGGCCGTCATTGAGCGTTCCGGGGTCACCGCCGAGCGTGTGATTAACGGCGTGAAAGATTCCCCAGTCACCGAAGATGATCGAGACGTACATGAAGGCCAGTGTGATGATGGACGGAAGGAGAATATTGACGCCTTTGCGATGGAGAAAGACGCCGATACAGATGGCGAGAGGAATCTGAACGAGGCACGGGAAAATGGCGGAGGGATAGAGATCGAAGACGTTGCCGATGACGAGACCGAAGATGGCGAGGACGATCGTGAGGGCCATAAAGAGGATGGAGAGAAAGAGGAGGCGGGCGCGTTTTGTGAGCATGCGGCCAGCAATATCACCGACGGTTTGTCCGCGATTTCGGATCGAGACCACGAGGGAACCAAAGTCATGGACGGCGCCGATGAGGATGGAACCAAAAAGGACCCAAAGGAGGGCGGGGACCCAACCCCAGATAACGGCGAGGGCGGGGCCGACGATGGGACCTGTACCGGCGATGGACGTAAAATGATGGCCGAAGACGATCCCCTTGTCTGTGGGGACGTAGTCTCTGTTATCGTTTAGGGCAACGCTGGGGACGGGGGCGTCGGGATTGAGTTTAAAGATCTTTCGGGCGAGCCATTTCCCGTAGGTGTTGTAGGCGACGAGATAGAGGATAAAGGCTCCGAGAGCGATGGCGAGGGTGGGCATGGGGGATACTTAGGGTTCAGCAAATAGAAATTAGGGATGAACAATGGACGATGCCAGATCTTAGAATCGGGATTGAGGGGTAGGGGAAGACTTGTCAGAGAGTTTTGTTCTTCTTATGGGTGAGGGGAAAGGGTAAGGGTTTCGGGTAAGAGATGGAAGGTGAATTGTGGCAGCAGATTTTTGTGGTAGTGGTCGTTATTGCGGTTTTCACGGCGTTTGTACGTGAATGGTTTTCACCTGACGTCGTAGCGATGACAGCGTTGGCGATTCTGGTGGTGTCCGGGATATTGACTCCGCAGTCTGCTCTGGGAGTGTTTGGGAACTCGGCGCCGGTCACGATCGCCTGCATGTTTATTTTGAGTGCGGCTCTTGAGCGGACGGGATTGATTGAAGCGTTGGCGGCGTGGTTTCAGCGGGTGGCGGGGAAGACAGAGCAGAGTATTTTATTGGCGATGGTTCTTGTGGTGGCGCCGATGTCGGCATTTGTAAACAACACCCCGGTGGTGGTGGTATTTTTGCCGATTGTGCTCAAGCTGTGTCGGGAGCTGGATCTCACTGCATCGCGGCTCTTAATTCCGTTGTCGTACGCAGCGATTGCTGGCGGGACATGCACCGTGATAGGAACCTCGACGAATTTGCTCGCGACGGGGATTGCTGAGACGAGTGGAGGGATGGCGCCGTTTGGGATGTTTGAGCCGGCGAAGCTGGGGATTGTTTTTGTGGTAATTACGCTAGTGTATTTACTTACTGTTGGCCGGAATCTTCTGCCAGATCGTGCGACGCTGGCCAGCTTAATCGAGAGCGAACCGGGGCGAGAGTTCTTGACGCAGGCGCTGGTGAGCAAGGATTCGCCGCTTGTTGGCAAGGGAATCATGGAGACACCTTTGGCTAAGAATCGGGATGTGCGAATCATAGAAATTGTGCGGGAGGGTGCGGCCCTGAAAAAGGCGCTTAACAAGGTCACGTTCGCGGAAGGGGATTTACTTTTGTTGAAGAGCCGAGTGCCCGGAGTAAGAGAGATATCGGAAACCGAGGGTTTGGAGTTAGGATCTGAATTAGGACTGGACCGAGTGAAGACGGAGTCGGCAGTCTTGATGGAAGGGATCATTGGACCACAGTCGAGTCTGGTCGGGAAGACCCTGCGAGATTTGAACTTTCGACAGCGGTTTGGCGTCTTGATCTTGGCCGTCCATCGCCGCGGAGAAAATTTGCGGGAGCGGTTTGAGGACGTGGAACTGGCGTTTGGCGATACGTTGTTGGTGGAGGGGCCCGCGGATAAGATGAATCGATTGTTCCAGGAGCGGGATTTCATCAACTTGAGCGAGCCAAAGCAGACGAGCCTGCGGCGCTCGAAAGCGCCGATTGCGATTGGCGCATTGATTGGATTTATTGGGATGGGAGCGTTTTCCGAGGTGCCGACGGCGGTCTTGGCGTTGTGTGCGGTGTTGGTGACTCTGCTCACGCGTTGCATTGACACACGGGAGGCGTATCAGTCGGTGGAGTGGAGCGTGATTTTTTTGATTTTCGGGATGCTGGCCCTTGGAGAAGCGTTGCGGGTGACTGGAACGGTGGACCTTTTGGCGGGGATGGCGACGAATGTGTTTGGGGAGTATGGGCCAGCGGTGGTGTTGTCGGTATTGTATTTGACGGCAGCTTTGTTGACCGAGGTTTTAAGCAACAATGCAGTCGCAGCGTTGCTGACGCCAATTGCATTGGTGATCGGCACACAAATGGGGGTCGATGCCCGGCCTTTTGTGGTTGCGGTGATGTTTGGTTCCAGCGCGAGCTTTTCGACACCGATCGGTTACCAGACGAACACGTTTGTCTTCGGAGCGGGCGGATACCGATTTACCGACTTCACTCGTGTGGGAGTCCCCTTGGCGATCATCCTTTGGATCACCGCGAGTTTTTTGATCCCGCTGCTGTGGCCGTTTGAAGGGTGAGACGGGAGGGGCGTTGCAGCTGGTATAGAAGTCTAAACCATTGCTCACATGCAGTTCGGTGGACGCCATGGCGCGGGTCTCTGTGTGCGTTCATTTGTTTAATGAAGAGTCGATGACACAGCCATATTAGAACGTGTAGTTGAAGTAGTCGATGTCGGCGGCGTATCGTTTAGCAACGAGATCTTTGGCTTCGGGAAACTCCTCGTAGAGTGCACGGTAAGCGTCTTCAGCTCCGGTGGGTTTGTAATGGGGAAGAGGAGGAAGATTAAATTCACTTCGAAGCATTTGCCAATCGTCGTGGAGGCGTTCGAAGCGGAGGATACGGTCGACGAGGAGGGTATCGCCGTCGAAAATGTATGCGGTTTGCGAGCGGAGGTGACGATCGGTTTGATCGTCAGGGGTGGCGTGGGCCGCTCTAGCGAAGGGGAGGAAATCCATGCCGAATTCAAAAGCGCCGGGGACATTAGTGAACCACGATCGAGCGAAGCGTTTGTTTTGCCAGCAGGAGATCAGTCGGGCCCATGGGTTTCTCGCGACGCAAAAGCGGAGGTAGCCTTTTTCTTTGAGGTCATGGATTTCGGCTTTCGAAGCGACGCTAGGCCACGGCATGGCGAACACTCTTTTGACGACATCGTCGGGTTGGACAAATCCTTGGTCGATGCCGAAGGCGACGCGGATGGATGTGCCGGCGTTTTTTGGGATGCCGACAAAGGCGAGTCTTTTGTCCGGAATGATGGGGCAGACGAGCATTGATGTGGGCGATGAAAAACGAATTAGATAGAATCTACACAAGTATCATAACAAATCGGATTGTGAGCGACAAGGGCAGAAAGGGTTGGTAGCTCTCTGGCCCTATCTAAGAAGTGTATTTCGCCCGTCGATTCGGTCGAGGGGGTTGGCCTGCTGGCTGATTTGTCAGAGGCGAGCGAGTGGATGTTGCGATCGCAAACGTTGGAGAGAAATTTGCGTGCGG
>JBCDBW010000074.1:0-22567 GCA_039182965.1 Verrucomicrobiota bacterium | reverse complement strand
CGGCCCAAACCCGACTCCGATGTCCCGAAAACGGGCGTCACCCCATCGAATGCCTGCTCCCGGGCTCCATCAAAAGTTCCCGCTTCATATCGATTAGACCCGCTAAACCCGCGCCCCTTTCTTGATGGAGCCTCATACCGCTTCGTCCCCAGCTCTCCAAGCCGCTGCACGCCCCGCGCTTCATATTCACTGCGCTCATCGCTCACCATGTATCCTTCTTCCCCCACCTCAAAATTGGAAGCAAACTTGTCCAGCAAAGGATCAAAACTGCGCTTCTTGCCAGTCGTCTGCTTCGACTGGCACCCGGAAATCGCTGCCGCCACAAACACGACACTAACATAAACACCAATCGCCTTTGAAAAATGCATGAGAGACCTATCGACCCGCAATCTCAAGAGCTCGACCTAGCGATCCTTGATGACGACAGATTCATGATCACGCTCTCTCGCTATCGCCATAAATTCAACCTTTTTCCGCAAACCCGAACTCAGTTTGAATTTGTTCAACTCCCGCTCCACTTGCCCCAGCTTGCCCCAGCGCTCATACAATTCAATCAACACGGCCACGTCAAACTCCACATTCTTCCGCATCCCGCGGCGGATCACTCGCTCCGCATCGAAATACCGCCTTTCGCGCACCAATAGCCTCGCATAATTCTCATAGAACTCACGATCCTCCCGCCGCATCGTTAGAGGCTGCGAACTGTAGTGCTCATACAAACGGAGCGCACGCTCTACTTGACCGGCATTCGCAAATGCCCCCGCCAGTTCGCCACGCTCCACCAGCATCGTCGTCCGACCTCGCACCCCCTCTTCAATCCCATCCCTTAACAAGTCCTGAAAGATCAAAGCCAATCCCGCCTCATCCTCCAACGCGGCGTGCACAGCGATCGATTCCTCGGCATGCGAATAGAGCGATGGCTGTGCCGCCCTCAAGATCTCCAGCAAATCCTTGGCTACCACGGGCCGACCATGCTCCAGACTGGCTTCAATCGCCAATCGCACGTAATCCGCATCCTCCGAGGACTGCACACCCCGGAACTCTTCCACCATGGCTTCCACATCGGCCTCGCCAGTCGCCATAGCCAACTCCAGACGACACACCGATGCCATTAACCCCGCTCCCCCGTCGCCGTTCGCGAGAAATTGCTTCCACTCTTCGGGAACCCGCTCACCACCACCCCGCAAAATCTCAAGGAGACGGCGCCGATTCTCTTCCTCATTCGCCACACCACAAGCAAACACCGTTTCCAAAAGTGATCCCCAATCCTTCCCTCCCTCCCTCTCTTCACCTGCCACTATGCGGGCCATTAGTTCCAACAAAAGGCGGGTCCGCTCACCATCACTCTTGAGACGACGGGAACCTAACAATATCAAATCCATTGCCTCGCCTCGCATTTCGGCCTCCGCCATCGATTCCGCTACAGCAATGATCACTTCGTCGCTGCCCGAGTCAATCGCTCGACCGGCCAATTCCATCAAGTCATCCCGCTTCTCCATTTTCCCATACAACGCCGCCAATTCGCGAATCGCCACGCGCTCTGCCGACGGCACATTGCCGTTTAAATTGACCCGCTCCAATACCACTGCTGCTTCCTCCAATCGACCCAACTCCCTCAAAACCAATGCATGTGGCTCCAGCACCTTGATGCTCTTGTGAAGCAGGTCGTCAATCTCCTCATAAACCGCCAACGCCCCCTCGTAATCACCCATATCCATCAAGAGAGACGCCAGCTTCGTGTGATACCAGCGCCCCTCAACGGAAATATGGGGCACTTGCGCCAAATGACGATCCGCCTCCAAACGGAGTCCCGGCACGTCCTTGGCTAACCATAAAAAGTAGGAGTGCTGCCGCACAAGATACTCGTCCTGCATCCCCTCCGGCTTCGGCGTTTGCCCCTCCCGAATGCGCTCCAGATACGCCAAAGCCGGCTCATAATCATGGCTCCGCTGACACGCATCAAAGAAGTTCCGGGCAACATCATTGTCGTCCGGATAAGAATCCAATAGTCCCTCATACAATACAATGGTATCCCTAAAAAAATCATTTATTGTTAGGATTCTGGCAAATCCTTGCCGACCCGATCGCTCACCTAACAATGCAAGATAAGATCGCAATAAAGACCGCCGCGCAGGATAGGTTAAACCCTCAAACTCCCACATCAGCTGATATTGCAAAAACTGATGAAACCGCTCCGCCGCTTCCTCCGTCCTCGGCGCCAGCAATTCATACTCCCCTAATGCCTCGGAGAAGGGCGCCCGCGCCTCTTCCGCCAAACCTGTCATCCTCGCGCGACTCGCATAATTCAACATTCGAGACCAAACCGTCGCACTCCCCGCACCCGTTAACACCGCGCTCCGATCCATCCCCCGAGAACGCCCCAGTTGGATGTCAACTAATCGCCCAATCGCTTCAGACGCCCCCACGCGATCCCCCGCTAGACGCAACAAATGTCCCCGCACCATCTCGACGTTCCCGTCCGGTGTCGCCTGCGACACCCGATCAAGTGCCCTGCTGATCAAACGCCGCCGGTCCACGTCGGATTCCTGAACACCCGCAAGCTCCTGCACCGGCCGCCAATACTCATGGTGGCTCGGCTCCATTTCCCGCATTGCCATTTCAAAATATCGCTCCTCCCCACGCTCGTCCCCCGCCGCCCGCGCCAACTCACCCATCAGATAGTAGTATTGCTCCCCGAATCGGGAGTGCTCTCCCAAAGCAGCTGTCGCTAACCGGTATGCCTCGCCATCCTGTCCCGCCTGTCGCAGCTGTTGCACTAGATGATAAATCGAAGACTGTTCTCCCTTTAGGACATCACTACCCATCAGCATTCTCAATTCTTCGTCCGAAACAAAATGCTCGCCCGTTCGCCCTAAGGCATAGACCGCCGTCAACAACCACATCGCCCGATTCCGCCGAACCCCATACTCTCCCTCAGATCCCTCCACCCATGAGATCAATTCTTCAATCCGCCCCATGCGTGCGCCATAAAGACAATAAATGAAGTCCTGCGAAATAAACTCCGGTAAGGTCAAGCCCTGCCCTCGTGGACCCGCCAGTCGTGTCGGCCAATCCCGCTGCTCCACAAACGCCCACATCCGATCCGCCCCCTCGCGTCGCATGAATAGACCCTCTTCCAGCAAGCCCCACGCCCGCTCCCAATCTCCGCCACAATAGGCCACCCAAAAGGCTTCTTCCACCGACACCGGTTCATGCTCCGTCCAATATTGCTCCCACTCTCGCCGCGTCTCCCCACAGAAACGATCCGATTCAAATAACTCGCCCAGCTGTTCGATTGCCCGCAACCGCAAAACCGCCGCCTCATCCGGTATCGCCTGCAATTCCGGCCGCGCCGACTCCAAATAATGCGTCGCTACCTGTACTCGCAAGCGGTTGTCAATCACCCGAACGGTGTCCAAGGTCGTCACCAAACCCTCCAGTTGTCGCAACCCATTGTTCCACTCCGGCCGCGCTTCACGACTGAATCCACGCAGAGGCAAACGCACGATCACGTCCCCCTCCGCCGCTTCCTGCCGCGCCTTCTCTTCCGCCCGGCCAATCACTCCCAAGTACAAGCGTGCCGCTTCCTCCTCGTTCCCCGTAAATTCATGCAGCGTCGCCAGTGTAAATAACGCGCCCACATCCCAGGGCCGCAGTTTGACCATCCGCTCATACAAACGTCGCCCCGCCTCCGGCTGCCGCGATCCCAAATACTGCTGCGCCAACTCATTCAAGACCTCAGGCTCATTCCCAAACTTCCCTTCCAGTCGCACCCGAATCCGATCAGCCTCCTCCACGTCAAAGTTCAACTCCAACATATCAATTAGTTTCCGCCACTCCGCGATCCCCGACTCCGAATCCGTCTTTGCCAAGAGCTGCCGCTGATAGTAAACCGCCGCTTCCACATCCCGCGTCGCCGCCGCCAGCCGACGCAAAAGCTCCAGCAAGGCGTCATCCTCGCTACGCGAGGAATAATACGCCTTCTTGGCCATCGCAAATGCATCTGAAGACCGACCCATTGCCTCCAAAACACGCGCCAATGCCTCCGGATAAAAGGCTTCCAGCGGGTGCCGCCGCGTCAGCTCGCGATAGGCCTCCTCCAGCCGAGACAACTCCTTTCCCCGCGAGGCCATTCGCACTTGCCTTGCCAAAGCCTTACGTCGCGCCAAAATATCCGTGTCCCCCTCAATCATCCGCGTGTGCGCATCCAACGCCTGCTCAATATCGCCGGCTTTGACATGCAAAGCCGTTAACGCCTCGATCATCCGCCGTCGCTCCGCCGCGTTCGCCCCAGCAAACGCCTGCTCCATCACCCGTAAGGCCACATCAATGAGCCCCAACTGCTCATAAACTCTCGCCACCTCTTCCAATACATTCGATCCCACCCCTCTCTCCGCCGCCAACTCGTCTAGCATCTCAATCACTTCCCGCTCATGCCCCTCCTCCGTCAAGGGAAGCTTCGCACGCTCCAACATCGCTTCCCATCCCCGTTCTCCACCCCACGCAATCAATTGCTCCAGCATCCGTTCCTGCAAAACCGTGTTCCCCGTCGCTTCCGCAACCTCGAGCAACAGTTCCACCGCACCTGCATCCTGCGGCATCTCCGCTCCCTCACCCCTGAGCATCTCATACGCCGTCGCATAATCATAAAAACGACCCGATTGCGCCAAACGTCGCGCCCACCACGCCACCCGAAACAACATCGCCGCTTCTCCCTCTTCCCGCGCCTTTTCCCGTAACACCACGAAATACTTCACAAGCGGGTCCTCCTCGTTCACCTGCTGCAGTGGCATCCCCGTCGCCATCTGCTGCAATCGTACCTGCAACTCCTCAAAACTCATCTCTCCCTGGTTAGGCACCGCCGTCGGCACGGAAAACGGCCGCAGAGACGGACTCTCTCTCGATTCCACCCCTGCCTCCACCGACGCTTTAGCGCTTTCACGATCTTCAAAAGATTCTAATTCCAAAAGACTGATCAAGCGCTGATCCGCTTCCAGCCGCCCCTCCGCATCCGTGCTCAACTGCCACGCCATCTCATATTGCTCCACCGCCGCATCAATGTCCCCCGTCTCGGCATAAGCACCTCCCAACAGCATGCGATACCCCACATCCGCAGGCCGGATCGTTACCGCCTTCTCCAAAAAATCACGAGCCGCTTCTTCCAAAGCCATGCCCTGATACACCGATGCCACTTTTACCAAGCGCTGCGCATAACGTTCGCCTTCTCCCGATACTGCCTCGGCATACCCCTCCAAAACCTCCCGCGCCTCCTTCAGTCGTCCCCGGCTGTAATGCAATTCCGCCAAACGAAATACCGCTTCCTCACCCAATACCGCCTGCTCAGAAACCAAGAGCTCCCCCGCCAAATCATCAAGATAATGCACCTCGGCAAAATTCACGACATCGCTGATTTCTTCATCCGATAAGTCTTTCTCCTCCAAATACTCACGCAATAAAGCCGACCCCGCATCCCTCCCCTCCAATCGCAATTCCACCCGCACGCGCATCAACCGCATCGCCAAAGTCTCCGCCGAGCCCTCACCCAATAACCTCTCAAGCTGCGCCTTCGCCTCCGCATACTCATCGTTCTCCATCAACACTTCCACATACTCCCCCAGATACTCCCCCCGCTCCGGCATACGCTCCACCATCCGCCTCAGCCACTCCTCACGCTTCAGCGGTGATGCCGTGAAATCATAAAAGCGCACCATGCTGTGCAACGCCGCTTCCGATGGCGCTTCCACTTCCGCCGCCTCCATCAACCGCTTTTCCAATTCCCTCAACCGTCCCCCGCTCTCATACAAACGCACCAGCTTCGCTAAAAAATCCTGGTGCCGGTGATGCTTGAAATGGGTCGCTGCGCGACCTTCCTCCAGCGCCGCTGCCGCCTTTTCAAATTCTCCCGCGCTCTCATACAACCGGGCTAGCTCCACCAAGACCTCCATCCGCACATCCGCATCAGCCCCCTCGCGCATCTTCTCATATGCCGCCGCTGCTTCCTCAAAATACCCACTCGCCATCATCTTGCGCGCCACCCGACGAGGCAGCGCCAAATCTCCCACCGATGCCTCCAACAGGCGCTCCCACGCACTCAGCGCCCGTTCCGATTCGCCCGCCTCCACATACAAATTCGCTAAACTCTCCAACATCCCCAACCGCGTGTCTTCCGTCAGACCCGGAGATTCCACCAATCGCTCCACATGCTCGACTGCCCCCGCCACATCATTGGTCTCCAACGCCAACTGCGCCAAACCCGTTAAGGCCAACGCCTCCCACTCGTTCACCACGACCAGCTTCCGAAACCAAGCCTGCGCACTCTCCACGTCCCCGCCACGGCGCAGTAGCTCCCCATACAAATACCAGCTGATCGACGGGACATCCTCCGCTCTGGCCGCCTGCTCAAAGAAATCCAACAACAACGCCGTCTCCCCATGCGCCTCATAGTGATCCCATAGCAAACCCAATACCCGCGGATCATCCGGCTTGGAATAAAGCATCTGCACATACTGATTCGCCAGACGCGTGTCCGCCTCATTCCAGTCCGCGTTCGCCTCCTCCCCCATCACCCCACCCAAACTCATCACCACCCCGGCAATCAAAACACACCAATAGACAAACCCATAACGCCAAGACGCTGAGCAGTTTGTCCGGTGTTTGCTAGCTGTCGTCATCGTGATGCGACCCCCGCGAGCATCGCTTCCGCAAGTGCCCGCTCCGATTCCCCTGTGCCCCCCAACATTCGCGCTAATTCCCCCACACGCAAATCCCCCGTCACTTCATCCAAAAACGAACGCGTTCGCGAACTCTTCACTTCCTTGCGTACCACATAATGGCAGTGCGCCGCTGCCGCCACTTGCGGTAAATGCGTGATCGATACCACCTGGTGCCGTTCCCCCAATGCCGCCATCTTCGCCCCCACCGCATGCGCCACTTCCCCACCCACGTTCGCGTCAATCTCATCAAAAACCATCAACGGAATCGGATCCTGTTCCGCCAAGGCGCTCTTTACCGCCAACATCACCCGCGACATCTCGCCACTCGAAGCAATAATGCGTAAGGGCTTGGTCGGTTCCCCCGGGTTGGGCCCAAATAGAAAATCCACGGTTTCAAATCCCCGCCCACCCGGCTCAGACATCGACTCTAACTCAATGCTAAAAACCGATTGCTTGAATCCTAACGCTTGAAGATGATCTGCCACATCCCTCGCCAAACGAGGGGCCGCATCCCGCCGCTTCCCTCCCAATACACCCCCCGCGTCTTCTAATACCCCCCGCGCCGTTAACACTTCCGCCTCGAGCCGCGCCAGCTCACCCTCCCGATTCTCGATCTTCTCCAGCTTCCCTCGCGCCTCTTCCCCAAATGCAAGCACCTCATCCACAGTGTTCCCATACTTACGCTTCAGGGATTCGATCAGGTCCACCCGACGCTCCAGTTCCGCCAATTCCCCCGGATCAAGCTCCAAACCCGCCGCATACGCCGCCAGACCCGAAGCCAGTTCATCCAGTTCCACACGCGCCCCCTCAAAACCCGCTCCCAACTCCCCCGTCGCCCCGTCCAATCGCTCCAGTTCATTTAAATCACGCGATATATCAGTCAATCGATCCAGCACCGATCCACCGCCCCCAGACAGATGCCCGACGATCCCGCGGCTCAGTTCCATGAGCCGCGTCGCGTTCGCCGATACCCGATACTGCGCCTCCAGCGCTTCGTCTTCCCCGGGCTTCAAACCCGCTCCATCAATCTCTTCAACTTGAAACTTCAGCAAGTCCAACTCGCGCGCCGAAGCCCGTTCCGCATTCATCAAATCCTCCCGCTCCTCCACCAAACCACCCCAGATTCGCCAAGCCTCCCGGTATCCCGCCACTTCTGCCTCCGCTCCCGCATAGGAATCCAACATCGCCAGCTGCCGGTCCTGCGACAAAAGACTCTGATGGTCGTGCGGACCATGCAAGTCAACTAACATGTTTCCTAATCCTTTGAGCACGCTCAAGGTCGCCGGCGAACAGTTCACAAATTGCCTGTTGCCGCCGCCCCCACCAATCACCCGCTTGATGACCAACTCCCCTTCTTCACAGAGCTCAAATCCATGTTCCCCCAAATACTCGTTCACGTCCGCTTCGTTCGTCACTCGAAAATTCGCTTCCACAGTGCAAGATTCCTCGCCCGTCCGAATTAAGCTCCGATCCGCTCGCTCCCCCAAAATTAACCTTAACGCCCCGATAATCACCGACTTACCCGCTCCCGTCTCCCCCGTCACCCCAACCAACCCGCTCCCCACATCCCACTCCAACTCCTCTACCAAGGCAAGATTCCTGATTTTCAATAACGTGAGCATCCCATACCGTCTCTGACCCGTGCTATTATCTAGATGTAACGATCCGAATCAATAGATGCGCGACTTCTCACTCACTTTTCTCGGCACCGGCACCTCAATTGGCGTACCAGTCGTCGGTTGCCACTGCTCAGTCTGCAAATCCGAAGAACCTCGAAATAAGCGCCTCCGTTCATCAGTCCACATCCAAACCGCCGATTCCAGTTGGATCATCGATACCGGCCCCGACCTCCGACAACAATGCCTCCGGGCCCAAATCGAGGCCATCGACGCCGTCCTCATCACGCATGCCCACACCGATCATATCATGGGCTTTGATGATCTCCGCCGGTTCACCTTCGAACACGATCGCTTCCTCCCAGTCTACACAAACGCTTTCACAATGGAGCGACTCGAACGGGCCTTTGAATTCGCATTCAACGGAGAAAATCGATACCGGGGCTATTTCAAACCAGATCCCCACATCGTCACCGGACCATTCTCACTCGGCAAGACAACAGTCTCTCCCCTCCCCGTGAACCATGGCAAAGTCGAAACCATCGGGTTTCTCTTTGAGCGCCCAAACCCTCCCCTCCGCGTCGCCTACATTCCCGATTGCAAAACGATTTCTCAAGAAGCAACCGCACTACTCCAGAAGGTGGATACGCTGATCATTGACGGCCTCAAACACACCTCACATCCCACTCACATGAACATCAGCGAGGCGGTCGCCTTCGCGCAATCCGTTTACGCCAAAGAAACCTACCTCACGCACCTCGCCTGCGAGGTCGACTTCTATCCCACTGAGGAATCGCTCCCCGAACACATTCACCTTGCTTACGATGGCCTCCGGCTCGAATGGTAGTCTCCGTGATGGTTCGCCCGCTCTCAAGGCTCCCCCTCGTTAAGCTGCTCACGCTTGTGTTTGCTTCCGGGCTCTTGCCTCTCTCTCACGCCGCCGCTGAACGCTTGTCCGTCTACTCGCAAAGCAATCTCATCGTCTACAACGCGAACGTTCCCGAGTCCCTAGAACTCGCAAAGTTCTATGCCGCGCAGCGCAAGATCCCTGAGTCCAACCTCTTCGCCCTCGACTGCCCAAACACCGAGGAAATCACGCGCACCCAATTCGAGGAATCAATCGCCAAGCCGCTTCGCGACGCCTTTACTGATAACAATTGGTGGAAAATTTACCTCGATCCGGAAGGTGCCCGAATGCAGGTGGTAGCCAACCGTTTCCATATAATGACCCTGATGTATGGGATGCCTGTCAAGGTCCGCGACGATGTCCCTCGGCAAACCAAGCCCGACCCTGATTCCGGAGAAGAGATCCCCGTCCCGAAGGGACCGCTCGAAACTACCGGCTGCAGCGTGGATTCCGAGTTGACCACCTTAGGCTCCTTCGATCCCGCCAAACCAGGCGCCATCAATAACCCCTACTTCAAAAAGAACGTCCCCTTCTTCCAAGCTCGCTTGCCGAACCTCATCCTGGTCGGCCGTATCGATGGTCCTACCCCCGAGGTTGCCAAACGCATCATCACGGATGCCATCCACGCCGAAGAGAGGGGGCTCTGGGGGATCGCCTATTTTGACCTGTCCCAAAAGTATCCCAAAGGAGATGAATGGATCCTCAATTCCATGAACGCATACGCCAATGAGGGGATTCCCGTCGTTCTCGATCCATACGTCGAACGATTCCGGCTCAATTTTCCCATGCGTGATGCAAGCGTCTACTTTGGTTGGTATACCCGCAACGTCGATGGCCCTTTCTTGAACCCAAAATTCCGCTTCCGCCCCGGAGCCGTCGCATCACACCTTCACTCGTTCAGCGCCGCCCGTCTCCGTACCGCGGATCAAGATTGGGTCGGCCCACTACTCGACAAGGGCGCCGCAGCCGTGCTCGGTAACGTCTATGAACCCTATCTCGATCTCACCCATCATTACGATATCTTCAATGCCCGCCTCCTTCAGGGATACACCTTTATCGAAAGCAGCTACCTCTCTCTTCCCGCTATTTCCTGGATGAATATTGCCGTCGGAGACCCCCTCTATCGTCCCTTCGAAGCATTGCAGGAATTCAATGAACGGAACTACTCGAAGGATGAGAATACCGCCTTCAAGGCCTACCGCCTGGCCATCAAAAGGTGGGCCAAAAGCGATCCCCAGACCCTTCACGAAAGACTCAGCGAGGCAGTCGAAAAACTCGATAGCCCCCTCATTCTTGAAGCGATGGGGCTCAATGCCGCCCGGTCGGGCGATCCCGATACCGCAATTCAACTCTTTCAGTTGGCCGGAACCCATTATCCTGATGCCGAGGATAAAGTGCGGGTCGGCCTCCACCAAGTGCAGACCTATCGCGAAAGTGGCAACCTCGACAGTGCCACCGCCACCCTGAGTCAGCTCGCCCAAGCACACCCCTCTCTGCCCGAAACGGAATCCGTTCGCCTCCTTCTCACCGAGCTCAAACCTCCGCCTCCGCCAATGCCGCCGGCGCCTTCTCCCTGATCACGAACCCGCTATCCTGCGATGGCTCCACCTAGTCACCAAGTTCTCTGTCCTCCTAGCCGCTGGGGCGAAGCGCGAACGACGGTCATTTTTCGATTCAGGATTGGGTAATACCCGCGTCCGGATTAATCTGCCCGCCTTGATGGAAGATGCGCAAACGTACGCCCGTTTCCGATCTGACTGTTCCCTTCGACTCCGGGAGCGGTTCCTTTTTCCACCGGAGTGCTCAGAGCTAGAGCTTCAAAGCCTCTGGTTCTCAGGATCCCTCGGCCGCTCCTTCAGAACCACAACCGGCAAATCCGTCGAGATAATTCAATTCGGACATTGGAATCACATGGCGGGTCCTGACTTTGTCGATACAGCGATCTACCTTGACGGTGAACGGATCAAGGGGTCCATCGAACTCGATACCGACGTCCGGGACTGGGAACACCACCGGCATTCCACCAACCCAGAATACAATGACGTGATCCTCCATGTCTTCTTCTCGAGTCCAGAAAGTGCCACCGCCTTCACCCGATCATCCGATCATCGAGAGATTCCTCAGCTCAAACTTGATCCTGCCTTGCTCACCGACTTTCAAGACCTTCGGAGGTTTGAGGCGGATGCCCATATCGGTCGCTGCGCGACTCCGCTTAAGGAAATGCCTGCCGATCGCCTCGATTCTCTTTTCCGTTCGGCCTCTCAGTATCGGCTGAAACTCAAGGGCCAACGGCTTCTACTCCAGGTCGAGATTCAAGGCTTCGATGAAACGCTCTTTCAAGCCATCGCCGAAGCCTTGGGCTATCGTCCCAACAAGCTCTCCATGAGAAGCCTCGCACAGCGCCTTCCCCTAAAAACCCTGCTCGAACGCAGTTCCCTCGAACGTGAAGCCATTCTCCTCGGAGCCGCTGGATTCTTGGAGAACCTCACGGAGTCTTCTTTGCCCGCAGATACACGAGATTACCTTAAAGCGCTCTGGCATGTTTGGTGGAAACACCGATCAGATTTCGCACCAGCCGATGACCGTCGTCTTCCTTGGACACTCTCCGGTATCCGCCCCGTCAATCATCCTCAACGGCGCATCGCCGCCCTGGCGCTCGTCGCAGCTCGTTGGGATCGGCTTGCAAGGACGCTCCGCGATCCCTGTTCGTTCTCCGAAGATCAATTCCGGTCCTTCTTTCAGAGACTCGATCACTCCTATTGGTCATTCCACTACACCTTGAAATCAAAACCCGCTTCCGATCCAGTTGCCCTCGTCGGTAATGCACGGGTGACCGATCTGCTCGCCAACCAAGTCTACCCCTATTTGATCCGTGAAGCGCCAGAGCTCTGGACAAATTATTCCAAACTTCCCGCGAAGCTTGAAAATGTTCCCCTCAATCGAGCCCTCGCTCGCCTCTTCGGCCGTGATCCCCGTCAAAAGTCCCTTACCCGTAAGATCTACCAACAACAGGCCTTGCTCCAGATCTACCAAGACTTCTGTCTTGAGGATGACTCCGCTTGCGACGATTGCCCGTTCCCCGAACAATTGCGTCAATGGAGATAGCGGGATTCCCTACCCTCGCTTCCCTTTCTTTTTCCCCTTCTTGCCCCCGCCACTACCACCATCGTCCCCCTTCGCACTCCGACTCCGAATCTCCAGCTTCCCGGTCCGCCCAATCTCATCCAGTTTCTCAATGATCGAGATTCGAATCAAATCGGTCGCCGTAAGTCCAAATCGTGCCGCCACGTCATCCACTTCCGCTTTGGTTTGACTCTGCAATCGAAAATTTATCGCTGTAGTAGTCGTTTTCATAGACTGTAGTGTATTGTAAAGTGATTTAAAGAAAGTAAAATTGTATTGAATTTTATACTATAAATGTAAAGAAGTAGAAATCAATAATACCGCTTTAGATGGGCATTTCCCCGAATTCATGGTGCATTCTCTAGAATGAACAGACGACAAGGAGGCAGAGGTCGTGCTCAAAGCTCCGACTCCTGATCCAATGGGATCCCAAAATCACCCCCGTCGTGAGCCGCCCCAAAAGGAGAGGCGCGCCCACTCTTCAAGGCGCGCCTCTCCATCTCTTGTGTTGCGATCACTGAGTGACTGACTACCTATTGGCAATCAAGTCTTGATATCTATGCCGATCATTTCTTGAAGACCTTAGTTACCCCACACACGCGGCAAAGGGGATTTATGACCCTCCTGCCTCGGCTTCCATCATCTTTTCCCTTACTTTCTCCTCAATCTCCCGGTAAAGCCTCTCGTCCTCCTTCATCGCTTCTTTAGCCGCATCTCTTCCCTGCGCAACCTGCGTTCCATTGTAACTGATCCAAGATCCACGCTTCTGCACCACTTCGTGTTCCAAGGCTAAATCCAGTAAGGATCCCACCGCCGAGATTCCTTCGTTATACATGATGTCGAATTCCGCCTCCGTAAACGGAGGAGCTACTTTGTTCTTTACCACTTTCAACCGCGTTCGGTTCCCCGTAATGGTCCCATCCGTTTGCTTGATGCTACCCGTCCGCCGAATGTCCACCCGCACGCTGCTATAAAATTTCAACGCACGACCACCTGGCGTCGTCTCCGGGCTCCCAAACATGACCCCAACTTTCTCCCGAATCTGATTCGTGAAAATACAACAGGTCCGCGCCTTCGAGATCAATGCCGTCAGTTTCCGCATGGCCGCACTCATCAAACGCGCTTGCGCCCCCACGGTGGCATCCCCAATCTCTCCATCTAATTCCTGCTTCGTGACCAAGGCTGCCACCGAATCCAATACGATCACGTCCAATGCGTTCGACCGTACCAACGTCTCCACAATCCGCAAAGCTTCTTCCCCACTGCTCGGCTGCGATACCAATAATTCATCCACTTTTACCCCCAGACGCCGCGCATACTCCGGATCCAAAGCATGCTCCACGTCGACAAAGCCCGCCAATCCCCCCGCCTTCTGCGCTTGTGCAATCGCCGTTAGGGTCAAGGTCGTCTTACCCGACGACTCCGGCCCATAAATTTCCACAATCCGACCCCGAGGAAATCCTCCCACGCCCAAGGCGCGATCAATCAATAGATTCCCCGTTGGAATGACGTCCACGTCCACCTTATGCGCATCCCCCAAACGCATGATCGCCCCCTCCCCATAATCCTTTTGTATCTGTGAGATCGCCAAATCCAAATTCTTCGCACGGGCTGCTTTCAATTTCTCATCCTGCACCGCCACCGCCGCTTCCGCAGGCGATGATGATGCGTTCCCTCTCGAGGTCGTATCACTGGTCTTATTAGGCATCTCTTTGTCGCTTCTTCGGGCTCTTGCCGCCCCCCCTTCCTTTCTCGTGGACGGCGTCCCCGCTGTCGGAGGCGTCGAACCGTTCGGTGAACTAGTGGCAGTCTTGGCGCTTGGCTTGTCGTTGGTGATGGTCGCTGTCGTCATGGTGATCAATTGAATACTGTTCAGGTAAACAGTAAACTACCAACCACCACCGTTTCGTCAACCCCGTTTTCAAAACCATACCCAGATCCCCTCCCAACTTGGCGATCAAAAAAGCCTCGATTCGAATGCTTTCTCTCCCAGTTCGCTCGCCCGCAAAAGGAACGAGTCGATTCCCCATCCTCGCCGCTCGCCGAAGGTTCGTTTCCCGCTCAGACGCCAAAATTCAGCAGCCGAGAACCACAAAGATCTCTTCCATCCAGATCCTGGTAAGAAAATGTCTGCCAAGTTGGCCTCCCTGAAAACCACCCCCTCATCAATCCATCGCCGTCACCAACCAATTTCATCCATCGTGCCCTGCAATAAACGCCCATACCCGAAGGCCACCGACAAAATCTGCCACGCCACCAACACCACAACGATTACATAAAATACCTTCGGGTAATAAACCCCAGCCGCATCCATTGCTTCAACCGCCTCCTCCCCATACAAGCCCGTCCATCTCCCCAGTTCCTCATCCAAAACCCCCGCTTCTTCAGCCGTTGAAATCGAGGTCGTAAAAGAGACCGGGAACGCACCTTCATCCATCATCGATTCCCCTAACGTTTCACCTTGAACGATCTTCTCCGAGACCTCCCCGGCGGCCGATCGGACGAGACCGCTCTGCGATGCAAGCCCCGCCGAGCGCACCGATTCCGACATGTTGATCGCCGCTAATAAATGCATGTGAAATACCTGACAAAACCGACTCAACGCCAATGATTCACGTGCTTTCCCGACCAAAGGAATCCTCCTTAGCAAACGGTCAGTTCGCGGTTCCGCCCGAGCCTTCGCCATCAAAGCTCGCCCCACCAAGAATCCTGCAAACACCACCATATACATCACTAACAATGGCACGATTGCTATCTGAAAAAACGAGACCTGCCCCTGCGCCATGATTACTTTCGGGATCGACGGTAACAACACCCCCGCATGCAATAAGAGCACTGGATAGATCATCGCTCGCCTGACCCGCCGACGGGTCTCGTGCAACATCCCAAAATACTGGCTCAGATGGGAAAACGCTCGTTCCAGCTTCCCCCCACGCTCGCCCGCACCGATCATGGAAAGTTCCAACTCGGATAATTCCACTCCCTTCACTCCCTCCGCCGATTCCACTACACTCTCGCCACGCCCCAACCCGTTGATCATGCCCTCCAGAAATACCTTAGATCCCCCCGCCATTTCCTGCTTCAACAACACCCGACAGCCACGGTCTAGCCCAAATCCAGATCGCAAAAGTTTCTCTAGCTCCGCATAAAAAATATGCCGCTGCCCATCCGTCCATTTCATGTCACATAACACTTAAGAGGGCGGTTTACACAAGGCCACACCCATGGTTCCATCCTCCTGAGACTCTATCATCGTGCCTCAGACTTCACCCAGAACGCAACGCGATACCGAAGCCGCTGACATCCGCTTCATGAAACTCGCTCTCGCCGAAGCCCGCAAAGGCCTCGGCGCCACCAGCCCCAACCCGCCCGTCGGTGCGATCGTGGTGAAAGGCACCCGCATCCTCGCCAAAGGCCACCATCGCCAAGCCGGCGCTCCCCACGCCGAACCCGCCGCCCTCGCCCAATGCTCTGCCCGACAACTCAACGGCGCCACCCTCTACGTCACTCTCGAACCCTGCTCGACCCAAGGCAAAACTCCTCCCTGCACGCAGACCATTGTCAATGCCAAGATCGCCCGCGTTGTCTTCGGTGCCACCGATCCTAATCCCCAACACAAAGGCCGCGCCACCCGCCTCCTGCGCGCCAAAAACATCGACGTCACCCCCGGGGTCCTGGAAAAGGAGTGCCAACACCTCATCCGCTTCTTCGCCAAATCAATTACCGATCAACGTCCCTTCGTCATCGCAAAATCCGCAATGACTCTCGACGGCCGGATCACGCCTGCCCAACAATCACACCCTTGGATCACCGGTCCCACCGCTCGCCAAGACGTCCAAGCCCTCCGCGCCGAGGTCGATGCTATCCTCATCGGCGGCTCCACCCTCCGCGCCGACAATCCTCGCCTCACCCTCCGAGGCGAATTCGCAAAACAACCACGCCCCCAACCGTGGCGGATCGTACAAACCCGTTCCGGTAAACTTCCGAAAACCTCGCGCCTCTTCACCGACCGCCATCAGGACAGAACGCTCGTGTTTAAGAATAAGTCCCTCCGCCAGATCCTCCAAAACCTCCACTCGCGCGGCGTCACTTCCGTCCTCCTCGAATCCGGCGGCAATATCATGGGACAAGCCTTCAAATATCAACTCGTCGATGAGGTCCGCTTCTACCTCGCACCCACTATCGGAGGCGGTCCCAATCGAAGCGTCGAAGGAAATGGCTTCGCCTGTAAGTTGAGCAATCTGTTAGTAGAACCGGTCGGGGCGGATCTGCGGGTCACCGCCACACCCATTTACTCTAACAAAGGCAAACGATGAACGCCTTCACACAACCACTTCCAGCTGTGTTCTTCGACCGCGATGGCGTCATCAACCAATCCCCGGGGGCCGGCTATGTCCTCTCATGGGACGAGTTCCAGCTCCAAAACGGCATTTCTGATATCCTGCAAGTAGTTCATAATAAGGGCTATAAGTCAATTGTTGTCACGAGCCAGCGCTGCGTCGGAAAAGGCATGATCTCCGAAGCCGAAATCAATCGCATCCACCAACTCATGCAGAGCGAGCTCGCGAAAACCGGACCAATCTTCGACGGTATCTACACCTTTACCGGCCAGGCAAAGGACGCCGATTGGGAGAAACCCAACCCGCAGATGCTCTTCATCGCTGCACGCGATCACCACCTCGATCTCAAACGATCAATCCTCATCGGCGACCGTGATCGAGACATCCAGATGGGAATCAATGGTAAGCTCCGCAACACCATCCGCATTCGAGGAGACGCCGAAATCACTGTCACGCCCAGCCATGTCGTCGACGATCTCCCGCAAGCCCAAGCAATACTCGAGGTCATCTTGTAAACCGCTTCAACAAGCAAGCACTCCCGTTGGCAATTCCCACACCGCCACTCACCCTCCCCGGGTGCAGGCAAGACGTTCCTTGTGGAACGTGGGGCGCCAAACAAAGCCCAGACTCACCCCTCACCCCACGTGACCCCGGGCGACCCAAACCGACAACAAGGAAATGTCAGCAGGCGTAATCCCACTGATCCGGGCCGCTTGTCCCAAAGTCTCGGGCCGAATCTCCGCCAAACGCGCTTGTGCCTCCTTCTTCAAGCCAGAGATGGCTCCGTAATCTACCCACTCCGGTATCCGCTTTTCTTCCATCCCTGCGGTCCGCGCAATCATGTCCTCCTGACGCTTGATGTATCCAGCATACTTGAGATCAATTTCTAAAAGATCCCAAATACCCGTCGTCAATTCACACTTCAGTTCCGCCGGTAAGGCCCCCCATTCATTCTCCGGACGGCGCATCCACTTTTCCAATGGCATCCCCTCGTGACGCGCACGATTCGCAAAGCCATGCGCTTCTTTCAAGGCCCGCTCTTTCTCTCGCACCCGATCAGCCCGAATGCCGCCAACGAGACCAATGGCGATCGCCCGCGGCGTCAGTCGCAGATCCGCATTGTCCTGCCGCAGTAAAAGCCGGTATTCGGCCCGACTGGTGAACATCCGATAAGGCTCCGTCACCCCCTTGGTGACCAAATCATCCACCATGACACCCAGATAGGCTTCCGAGCGAGAAAGGGTGAAGGCCTCCCGCCCCAGTACTTTCAGAGCCGCGTTCGTCCCCGCAATGAGCCCCTGGCCCGCCGCCTCTTCATAGCCCGAAGTACCATTGATCTGGCCGGCAAAATACAAGCCCTCCACCCGCTTGGTCTCCAACGTGGGCGCCAGTTGCGTCGGCGGACAGTAATCATACTCCACCGCATATCCCGGCCGAATGATCTCCGCGCGCTCTAGACCAGGAATCGAATGAATGAAATCCAGCTGCACCGCAAATGGCAATGAGGTCGAAACCCCATTCACATAATACTCCCCGGTTTGCCGCCCCTCCGGCTCCAGGAAAATCTGATGTCGCTCCTTCTCCGCAAACTTGACAACTTTGTCCTCGATCGATGGACAATACCGCGGCCCCACACCCTCGATCAGCCCCCCATACATCGGCGACTGATCCAAATTTCTGCGAATGATCTCATGAGTCGTTGGGTTAGTATACGTGATCCAGCAGGGGAGCTGTTCCACGTGGAACGCTTCCTCCGCCCAGGGATTGAGGGTGAATAAATCACCCGACGATCGGGTAACAGTGTCCGATAAAAAACTAAACCGTGGCGGTGGCTCGTCCCCGTCCTGCCGCTCACAAGCCCCGAAATCAATCGACCGCCCAAGTAATCGACAGGGGGTGCCTGTCTTGAATCGCTCCACTTCAAACCCCAAACCCCGAAGCGAATCACTCAAAGTCGAAATGCCATCTCCCATTCGTCCCCCCTGTTGGTTCTGCTTCCCCACATGCATCAACCCCCGCATGAACGTCCCCGTCGTAATCACCACAGATCGACTCTTCATAACCACGCCCAGCACGCTCTCGACCCCACAAACGCGGCCTCCCTCCACGAGAAGGGTGGCCACATTGCCCTGGTGCAGATCCAGCCCCTCTGTCTCTTCCAAAAGATGCTTCAGCCGAAATTGATACGCCTTCTTGTCGCACTGCGCCCGAGGCGCCCGCACACTCGGTCCCTTCTTCGCATTCAACATCCGAAATTGAATTCCCGTAGCATCCGTGTTCACCGCCATCGCACCCCCCAGCGCATCAATCTCCCGAACCATGTGCCCCTTCCCCAATCCCCCAATCGCAGGATTGCAAGACATCTGACCGATGGTGTCGAGATTCTGCGTGATCATCCCCACTCGCGCTCCCAACCGTACGGCCGCTAATGCCGCTTCCACTCCTCCATGCCCGGCGCCAATCACCAGCACATCATAGTCTTTCGGATACTCAAACATCACGTCAACTTACCCAGAGGTCAGACCCCCTGATTCAAGCCGCCAAACCTACATCCATTCCCCAAACCCAACAAGTAGGCCCCCGACCCACCCATGTTCCACGTGGAACGTTGCCACGCTCCCAAGACTCCAGGACCCCCCCCGCACACCCCCCCCCCCCCCGCGCCCCGCCCCCCGCTCCAGCCTCTCCCGTCTTCGATCAATCCTAACAGAGCGCTCAATCGATATCCTAACATTAACGTTCCACTCCCTCACTCCCTCACTCCCCCGCACCCCCTCCGTGTGCCGCGCTCAATTCCCCCGCCCACCATTTCCAATTGAATTCTCCGCCCAAACACCTCACAGTATGCGCCATAACCCAAGATGATCCCTGCCGCTCTCATCCTCATCATCACCGTGGTCGCCTTCCGACTCATCCCGGGCATTCCCGCCGAATGGCAGAATTTCTCTCCCATGGCCGCCATCTTCCTCTGCTCCGCCACCTACCTTCCCAAAAGACTCGCCCTCACCGTCCCCCTCATCACCTTCCTCATCACCGACGCCATCCTCAATTCCCGAAACGGCCTGCCGCCCATCACCCCCTTCACCGCCGTCCTCGCCCTCGCCTTCGGCCTTACCTTCGCCCTCGGCTGGTCCCTCCGAACCAATCCCAAAGCCCTTCGCGTCTTCAGCGCCACCATCGCCGCCTCCCTCGCGTTCTACCTCATCACCAATACCGCCGCCTGGCTCGGCAGCCCCGCCTACACCAAGAACGTCGCCGGCTGGTGGCAAGCCCTCACCACCGGCACCCCCGGCTTTCCCCCCACTCTCCTCTTCCTGCGTAATACCCTGCTCGGCGACCTCACCTTCACCGCCCTCTTCGTGGCCTGCACCGCCTGGCTCCCGCGTCCCTCTCTCAAAACCCAGAACCGCCTCACCACCCACGATCCCGATCCCACAACCGCCCCGTCCTCACACTCGTAACTTCCCCATAGCCGCCGGAAAATTCACGCCGGCGCTTCACCCATCATTGCCTTTCCCCACGAAGCGGTTATCCTCCTTCCGCCTCTCCCTCGCTTTCACCCATCACAAAATGACTGAAGTCCAAACTGATCCTAACACTGTGACGACTGCGGAGCTCCAGATGCTCCGCGATATGCTCGATATTCGCGCCTTCGAAGAACGCGCCGCCCAACAATATCAAATGGGTAAAATCGGCGGCTTCTGCCACCTCTACATCGGCCAAGAAGCCGTCATCGTCGGCTCCGTCGCTGCCATCAAACCCGAAGACTACATCATCACCGCTTACCGCGACCACGGACACGCCCTCGCCCGCGGCACCACCATGAATGCCTGCATGGCTGAACTCTTTGGTAAAGAAACCGGATGCTCCAAGGGCCTCGGCGGCTCCATGCATTTCTTCGATAAAGATAACAATATGTTCGGCGGCCACGCCATTGTCGGCGCCCACATCCCCCTCGGCGCCGGCCTCGCCTTCGCCTCCCGATATCGCAACGAAGATCGCGTCACCCTCTGCTACTTCGGCGACGGTGCCATCCATCAAGGTGCCTTTCACGAGGCCTTCAATCTCGCCACACTCTGGGAACTTCCCGTCCTCTACATCTGCGAAAATAACGGATACGCCATGGGCACGTCCGTCGACCGATCGACCGCCCTCGAAGAAATCCATCACCGCGGCCGCGGCTATAATATGGAACACTCCGCCGTCGACGGCATGGACGTCCGCGCCGTCCGTGATCACGTCGCCAATATCGTCCACGACATGCGCCAAACTCACAAGCCCCACTTTCTCGAGATCCGCACCTACCGATACCGCGGACACTCTATGTCCGACCCCGCGAACTACCGCACCAAACAGGAGGTCGCCCGCGCCAAAGAAGGGGACCCCATCCTCACCTTCCGTGATCAACTCATCAGCGAAGGCTCACTCACTGAAGAGGAGTTCAAAGCCATGCAGAAGACTTCCCGCGACGCCGCCTCGCAATCCGTGACCTTCGCCGATAATTCCCCCGATCCGCCACTCTCCGACCTCCATAAATATACCTACGCTCTCACTGATTCCTGATCCCCCGCTCACCCCAGCTTTCGAGCCTCAGCTTACCCATCACTTTTCATGCGCACCATCACTTACCGCGAAGCAGTCCGAGAAGCCCTCATTGAGGAAATGAATCGGGATGAATCCGTCTTCCTCATGGGCGAAGAGGTCGCCGAATATAACGGCGCATACAAAATCTCCGAGGGCATGCTCGACCAATTCGGCCCCAAACGAGTCATCGACACCCCCATCTCCGAGAATGGCTTCGCCGGGCTCGGTGTCGGCGCCGCCATGGCCGGCCTCCGTCCCGTCGTGGAATTCATGACCTTCAGCTTCTCCCTCGTCGCCTTCGACCAGTTGGTAAATAACGCCCCCAACATGGTCACCATGTCCGGCGGGCAATTCCACATCCCGATGGTCTTCCGAGGTCCCAATGGCCCCGTCCACGCCCTCGGCGCCACCCACTCCCACGCCACCGAGAATTTCTACGCCAATGTCCCCGGACTCAAAGTCTGCACTCCCGGCACCATTCGCGACGCCAAAGGACTCCTCAAAACCGCTATTCGCGACGATAATCCCGTCGTCGTCCTCGAGTCCGAAAAACTCTACAATTCCTCCGGCGAAATCGAAGACATCGAGACGGAGCTTCTCATCCCCCTCGGGCACGCAAATGTCCTCCGCGAAGGCTCCGATTGCACCCTGATCACCTACGCCCAAACCGTCCCCACGGTTCTCGCCCTCGCCGAGAAAATCAAAACCGAACTCAATGTCGATTGCGAAGTGATCGATCTCCGCTCCATCCGCCCACTCGATACCGACACCATCTTCCAATCAATCGCCAAAACCAATCGCGCGGTTATCATCGAACAAAATCGTCCCGTCTGCGGCATCGGTGCCCAAATCACCTACGAAATCCAACACGAAATCTTCGACGAACTGGACGCCCCCGTCGCTCGTGTCGCCCAAATCGACATCCCCATGCCATACAACGAAAGCTGGGAAGACCACGTCTTCCCTAACGAAACACGAATCACCGACGCCATTAAAGAGGTCTGCTACCTCTAACCACGCATTATCTCCCGTCACAAGCCACCGCCACCCACCCGCGAACCAGCACCCCAGAGCCCAGTCCCATGCCATACGTTTCCATGCCCAAACTCAGCGATACCATGACCGAGGGAACCCTCATCAAATGGGTCGCCGAGAACGGCGCCCAGGTCGAACCCGGCCAGGTAATCGCCGAAGTCGAAACCGACAAAGCCACAATGGAGATGGAAGCTTTCGAAGAGGGCATACTCACCACCTACGCCAACGCCGGCGACCAAGTCCCCGTCG
>JBCDBW010000073.1:0-22570 GCA_039182965.1 Verrucomicrobiota bacterium | reverse complement strand
GATTTTGTTTCTGGAGCGTTTCAATCATGCGAGCGGCGAGGGCGGGCGTAGTCCAGATGCGATCTTTTCGGGGAATGATGTCATTTGCGTCGTGATCGAGGAAGCGGACGACCTGGTAGTTCCAAGCTGGCTCGTTAAAGCGCCGTAGGATCTCGGGATCCGGGCCGGTATTTCGATTGTTATAGACGAGAACGGGGATGAATTCGCTTTCGATCGCTTCGACAAGGAGGGGCTGACTCAGAACCTCTTTTCCGAATTGCCGGCAACCGGCGCAGCCGGGGATTTCCTGAAAAAGGAGGAAAACGGGTTTACCGGTTTCTTTGGATTTGGCAAAAGCGGCGTCCAGGTCGCGGGACCATGTTACCGTGCCAGCTTCGATGGGATTCTTTTCGGCGGCGAGAGTAAGCTTCTGGGGGAAAAGGGTACTTAGGACGAGGATTGGCAGGGTCAGGCGAATTGATCTCATGAAAGTATGAGTCCTGATTGTGCGATTTCTTGCGATGTATTTTCAGTATCTTGCGGCAACACGATATCTCAAGACCTAGAGGGTCCTGTTTTCAGGGGGAGCCATGCTCATTGGAGGACGATTGGCTGAGGATCTTCTTGATTCTCTCGCGGGCGTCTGGAGGAAGTGTTTCGTGTGGGGCGAGATGATCTGATTCGTGCAGTTGGCGGGCGAGCGTGCCGAGAAGCGGAAGTTGTTTGACAAAGCGGTTGCAGCACCAGCATTGATTGAAGTGTAGCTTTAGCCTGAAGCGATCCCATAGCGACAACTCGCCGTCGACGTAGCGGGATGACTTTTCCATCGCTTCGCGGCATTCGATGATTCGGAAGACAATTTTTTGGAGAATAGACACTTAGATTTTATGATGGGTGGCGTTGAGGCGGGAAAGCTTACAAGGAAAACTTGGAATCAGGAATCGGGCGCGGGGCTATTTTTGGCGAACCAATTGCTTTCCAGACACTGACGAAGAAGCTTTCGGGCGCGGTGGACAAGGACCCAAAGGTTGCTTTTGCTGATCCCTGTTGTTGTGAGGATCTCTTCGGTTGATGCGCCGTCCACTTCCCGGGCGAGGAAGACTTCGGCGGCGCGGTCAGGCAAGCCTTCGAGGCACTGTGAGAGGGTGGCCTGGAATTCGCGACGGGAAGCGGCAGCGATGGGATCACTCCCCCAGTCGGCGGGGGCATGGTCCACATTGATATGGCCGATGGCGTCGAAGAGGTCGGGGGGGTCTTCCCCGGGAGCCGCGAGGTCGGATTCGGTAACCTCACGTTTACTTTTGCGCCAATGTTCGCGGATCTTGTTTTTGAGGATGCCGGTGAGCCAAGTCCGTTCTGAGGATCGGCCTTCAAAGCGGTCTCGTGCTTTGAAGGCGGTGAGGAGAGAGTCCTGGATCAGGTCTTCGGCGACGGCCCGGTCGCGGACGCGGAGAATTGCATAACCGAAGAGATAGTCGCCGTGCTGGTCTACCCATTCTGTCGGGTTGAGGGCGGGGGAATCGGGCATGGGCGGAAATCTTTTGAAAATCTGTAAGGAACGAGCGGCGGGTGCCACTCAGCTGAACTATCTGGAGGTAGTATCTCAAGTTACGAGACAGCAAGTAAATAGAATTAAAAAAGAGTCACCATGAAAGTATATGTTGGATATTCAGTTGCGATCACACTGGTCATCACGATGATTTCAATGCCTGCCGTGTTGGCAGGTGTTGAGGAATCAGGGACTTGGACAAGCAAGGCGTACGAGGCATCGGGGTCGTGGAGTATAGTTGAAGAGGGGGGGAAGCAGTATGTCGTTTTGAGTTCAGACTTCAGCACCAAGTCGGCACCGGATCTCAAGTTGTTTTTGTCGCCGACGGGACTCGGAGAGGTGAATGGGAAGAATGCCACTTCGGGGAGTGTGTTAGTCGCGAAGCTAAAGAGTAACAAGGGATCGCAGAAGTATGAGATTCCTGCTGGTGTGGATCTTTCGAGATACAAAACGATTTTGATCCACTGCGAGAAATTTTCCAAGCTCTGGAGTGGGGCAGCCCTCTAAGGGTGGTTGGACGCGAGGGTAACGAGCTCTGGCCGGCACCGATCAATGGGTGTCGGCCATCTTTTTTTGGTGTGAAGGTGTCAAGGAATCTTGTAGAACGGCGGAAGTGAAATGAGTGAGTTTGAGGTAATTGAGAAAGTATTGGTAGGAGGCCTTGAGGAAGAGGAGGATTGGGTGGCCTTACTGGATGCAGTATTGGCGGTTTTTGATTGCGTGACGGGGACGGTGCATACTATGGCGGCGGCGGAGGGGCCGTTGACGCTGCAGGCGCAGCGTGGGATCCCGGAGGAAATGATGGCGGTGGTGACGGAGATCCCGCTGGGGAAAGGGATTGCGGGGGCGGCTGCGGCGAACCGGGAAGCCGTACAGTTGTGCAATTTGCAGGAGGATTTGGGAGGTGTGGCGAACGTGGGAGCGCGGAAGACTGAAGTCTCGGGTTCTTTGGCGGTACCGATGTTGGATGGGGATGAATTGAAGGGAGTATTGGGAATCGGCAAGTTTGAGCCGTATGAGTTTGGGGAGGAAGAGACGGATCGTTTGTGGGCGGTAGCGGAGATGGTAGCGCGGATGACTGCGTGAGCGAGTTGTGGCGGGAACGCTTGGGCAAGTGTTTGGAATGGCGTGTGTCGTCCGTGAGCGACGTCTTGGTGCCTGAAGCTTGGGTTCAACGCTTATTGCGGCGGAAGGGGACGATCGTCCCCAGCAGATTCGCTCCCTAAGGGAGGCCGTTTTCGTGTCGGGGTTTTGGAGAAGTTTTCCTAGCGGGGGTTGGTCGGGGAATCGAGGGCACGATGGAATCGGTGGAGTGCGGTTTTTGCGAAGAGGGTTGGCAGGGCGTCTCGTGAGGCATCGGCGAGGGGGCCTGCTTGGGGGCCGAGTCCGCATTGGATATAGATGGCCTCGCGGAGCATCTCGCTGAGGTCGGCCTGGCACGTTGCGAGCCATTTTTCTTCTTCAACGTCGTCCTTTTTGACGGAGAGCTCGAAGTCGATGAGGCAGACTTCGATGGGGGTGAGAGCGACAATGACGTTGTGGAGGAAGAGATCGCCGTGGGCGAGGCCATTGTCGTGGAGTTTTGTGGTTTTGGTGTGGAGTTCTTCGAGGAGTTTCCAGAGGGCGATGAGTTGAGTGGCTGTGGATTCCTGGGCGACGGTGATATTAGACTCCAGAGGTTCGGCTCCGAAGGGAGAGAGCCTGGGCAATGGGCGACCGGGGATGAAGCAGGAGCGGAAACTGGTGCGGGTGGTGCCGATGGGTTCGGGGACGCCGATGATTTTGGAGGCGAGCAAGTGTTTTTCGAATTCTTTATCGGGATGTTGGTGGAAGCAGGTGGGGTAGTAGGATTTGCGGAAGTGGACGGGAAATTTTTCGGCTCGTGGGTACTGTTTGCGAGTATCGGCGCCGGCGATGACGAGGTCGCCTTGGATGAGGGGTTGGTTGTTTGCCATCTTTCGCATGAGTGTATGGATGATCTGGTCTTGCTCCGGTGGATCTTCGATGAGGGGGAGGTATTGGGGTGCGAGATCGATCTGGTGATGGGGGGAGACTGGGATCATTGGGAGTAAGATTTTACTGATTGTGGGCGTGGGGGGAAACTCGCATTTTCGAATGGAAATTGGCGAACGTTGGCATGATGTGTGCTTTTAGACAGCGCGCTGACCGATGAGCCAGGGGCTTCATCGCAGCCTTCAACCAACCAAATTATTACTTCAACTACCCTAGACGCAATGACAGGCAACACATCAAGACTAGAAGCGGTGTCGAGTGCTATCAGCCGAGCCGAAACTCCGGAACCCATCGATTTTGTGGAAGACCCTTTAGGGGGTCTTTTTGGAATCAACACCTTCAACCTTGCGGTGATGAAGGAGAAGTTGAGTTCTGAGACGTATGGCAAAATGATTGCGACCATTGAGGATGGCAGCAAACTCGACGTGAGTATTGCCGACGAAGTGGCGGATGCCATGAAAGAGTGGGCGATCGAGAAAGGGGCGACGCATTTCACTCACGTGTTTTATCCTCTGACGGGATATACGGCTGAGAAGCATGACAGTTTCTACGATCCCGGCACTGACGGCGCGACGGCGATTTCCAAGTTTAAAGGTAAGACCCTTGTGCAAGGTGAGCCGGACGCTTCTTCATTCCCGAATGGCGGGATTCGGGCCACGCACACGGCCCGTGGTTACACCGCTTGGGACCCGACGAGCGCGGCTTACATTATCGAGAATCCGAGCGGGACGACGCTTTGCATTCCGACGTCGTTTGTCTCCTGGACTGGCGAAGCTCTGGACAAGAAGACGCCAGTCTTGAAGTCGATGCAGGCATTGGACAAACAGGCGCGGCGAATTTTGACGTTGTTTGGCCATGAGGAGATTGCGCATATTTCTGCGAGCGCCGGTCCTGAGCAAGAGTATTTTCTGATCGATAAGTCATTCTTTTACGCTCGTCCGGATTTACTGGCGGGTGGTCGGACGGTCTTTGGAGCGGCACCTCCTAAGGGTCAGGAGTTTGATGACCACTACTTTGGGGTGATTCCTGATCGGGTGATGTCATTCATGTATGAGGTGGATCGGGAACTCTTCAAGCTGGGGATTCCTTCGAAGACGCGTCACAACGAAGTGGCGCCTGGTCAGTTTGAGATCGCTCCGGTCTTTGAGTCTGCGAATGTGGGATCGGACCACCAGCAGTTGGTTATGACGACGTTGAAAAAGGTGGCCGACAAGCATGGTTTGGTTTGTCTGCTTCATGAGAAGCCGTTTGCGAATTTGAACGGTTCCGGGAAACATGTGAACTGGTCGCTTGGCAACTCAACGCAGAAGAACCTTCTTGATCCTGGTGAAACGCCTCATGAGAATGCGCAGTTTCTCGTGTTTGCGGGGGCGGTCATCCGCGCGGTGAGCAAGTATGCGAAGCTCCTGCGGGCAGTAGTGGCCACGGCGGGGAATGACCATCGTTTGGGAGCTAATGAAGCGCCTCCTGCGATTCTCTCGATCTTTCTCGGCGATCAATTGGCCGATGTGTTTGAGCAGATCAAGGGTGGTGGTGCTACGACTTCCAAGCCCGGCGGCGTTTTGAACATTGGCGTCGACACCTTGCCCGAGCTTCCGAAGGATGCGGGGGATCGCAACCGGACCAGTCCGTTTGCATTTACGGGTAATCGATTTGAGTTCCGCGCGGTGGGATCCAATCAGTCGATCTCCGGTGCCTTGACCGCGATGAACACGATTGTTACGGAGTCGTTGGACTACTTTGCGAGTCGTCTCGAAGCGGCGGAGGATTTAAATGCTGAGATTCAGGCCATCCTACAGGAAGTGATGGAGGAGCACGGCAACGTGATATTCAATGGGGATGGTTACTCTGAGGAGTGGCATGCAGAGGCAGACGGGCGGGGGCTTCCTTGTCTGAAGACCACGGCAGATGCGCTTCCGGTTTTGGTGAGCGACGAGGTGGTGGAGCTGTTTGAGAAATACGGCGTTTTGTCCAAGGTTGAATTGGAAAGTCGTCATGAAATCTATGCCGAGCAGTATTGCGGGGTCGTCAATGTCGAAGCCAACATTGCGACGGAGATCGCGAAGACGATGATTTATCCAGCTGCGGTGCGTTATTTATCCGAAGTATCGGGTGCGGTATCGGATGCGAAGGCGGCTGGTTTGGAAGCGAGTACGGCGACTGCGGAAACGGTTGCGGGTCTCGTTACGAGTCTTGAGACTTCGATTGCGGAGTTGGAAGCGGCGCACGGTGCGGCCGGTGAGGATCCTCTAGCGTGGGCGTCATCTGTATTGCCCGCAATGTTAAAGGTTAGAGAGGTGGTTGATACCTTGGAGGGGGTCGTGGCAGACGACCTGTGGCCTCTTCCCACCTACCAAGAGATGTTATTTATCAAGTAAGATACGAGAGAACGGTTTATTTTCCGCAAGTTAGGGGGTTTTCTTGCGGATTGTGATGGGCGGGCCCTTGCTGAGGTGAGGGGCCGCCCATTTTTTTCGGGACGAGCGAATTTACCTTCCGTTTTGCGCCGGCCAGAGGCGACCGGACTCCATTATTTAGGGGAGAAGTCACGCAGTGGCTTTCGAGAGAGCTTGGTCAAGATCGGCGATAATATCGTCGATGTCTTCGATACCGATGGACAAGCGGACGAGTTCCGGCGTGATGCCTGCGCCGGCTTGTTGTTCTTTGTTGAGTTGACTGTGAGTGGTGGTCGCGGGGTGGATGGCAAGGCTCTTGGCATCGCCGACATTGGCGAGATGGGAGAAGAGTTCCAGGGCCTCGATGAACTTAACACCTGCTGACTCTCCTCCTTTGATTCCGAAGACGACCATGGCGCCGCCTTTTCCCTTCAGATATTTTTGATTTTTTTCGAACTCGGGATCGTCTTTGAGGCCGGGGTAGCGAACCCATTCGACATCAGGATGGCCTGCGAGATATGCGGCGACTGCGCCCGCGTTTTCGCAGTGGCGTTCCATGCGGAGCGGGAGGGTTTCGATGCCTTGGATGAACTGCCAGGCGTTATCGGGGGAGATGCAGGCTCCAAGGTTCCGAAGAGGGACGGTGCGCATGCGGAGGAGGAAGGCAAGAGGGGACAGTTCCGGCGGGAGATCGTGACCCCAGCGCAGGCCATGGTATGAGGTATCTGGAACGTCGAAGAGGGGATGTTTTCCTGCCCCCCAGTTGAATTTTCCGGCGTCGACTACAACTCCACCGATGCCGATGCCGTGGCCGCCGAGCCACTTCGTCAGGGAATGGATAACGACGTCCGCGCCGTGATCGATCGGGTTGCAGAGGTAGGGAGTGGAGAAAGTGGCGTCAACCAGGAGAGGTAGTCCGTGATCATGGGCGACGTTCGCCAAGGCTTCGAGATCAGTGACTTCACAAGCGGGGTTGGAAATGGTTTCGCAGAAGACCGCACGTGTCTTGTCGTCTATTGCCTCGGCGACATTTTGAGGGTCCTGGGAATCGACGAATTTCACGGTGATTCCGAGGGTGGGGAGGATGTCATTAAATTGAGTATAGGACCCTCCGTAGAGATTTCGGGCGGAAACAATATTGTCGCCGGCTTGGGCGAGATTGATAATTGAGTAAAAGACGGCGGAGGTGCCGGAAGCGAGCGCGAGGCCTGCCATTTCGTGGGCGCCTTCCATGAGTGCGACACGAGCTTCGAGCGCGGCTTGGGTGGGGGACATGATGCGGGAGTAGATATTCCCGAGTTCTTTTAGAGCGAAGAGATTAGCGGCGTGTTCTGTGCTATCGAAGACGTAGCCGGTGGTGCGATAGAGGGGAACGGCTCGCGCGTTGGTAACAGGATCGGGTTGTTGGCCGCCGTGGAGGCAGAGGGTATTGAGCTTCATGGTGATTGGAACGGGTTAGTTTGCACGGGAGGCAACAGAGACAAGAACACTTGTTCTGTGTTTAGACAAGGCTGAGTTGAAGGAAGGTCGAGGAATTGTTTTTGGTGTTTTGGGGGGTGGGCCGGAGGTGGTAGAATGCCTGGTGAAAAGGACTGAGGTGAGCAGGAGGGATATTTTGGTCGTACGCGGGAAAGGAGCTCGGAAGATCTTGCGGATCAGGCACTTTTTTCGCCGGCGAGAAGCACGACGAGGATGAGGCGACCATTGCGCCATTTGGGGCCTCCGATGAAGAGCGGGCTTCCCGCCTCGAGGACGGCGTCGGCTTTGGCGACGACATCTTGATCATGCCAGAACTGGAGGTGGAGGAGGAGGCGATCTTCGGCATCGCGTCCTTTGGAGTCGATCTTGGCGAAGAGATGTTTTGAGGGGACCACCCAAGATTCGTATTCGCGAAAAATGTCTTGTGTGTGTTCTCCGAGGAGGATGAATTGCCTGTCGGGGAAGACTTTTCCGAGCCGGGTGCTGATGTCTTCAAATGCGACGGCGGTGGTCGTAACGCCTTCTGGGAGGTTGGATTCCGTGGGGTCGGCGGCGTAGACAAGGGCACCCCAGACCTTGGCGTCGCTGGCTGGAGCGGAATTCGGGTTGGCGTTTTGCGCCGGGGCAAGCTGGACGATGAGAGAGGCGAAGATAGTGATGATGGAGAGACGGCGCATGGAAGAAGGCGGCGAGTAGGTTGGTGTTAGGAGCTAAAAGCTGAGTTTGCGAATGCGGGGTTGGGCTTTTCGGTCGACTGTGAGGGCGAGGATCGGTTTGTTTTGAGTTGAGTAAAGTGTGAGATGCGAGGCGTCGGCGTCCGGTGCGTATCCGACCGCCTGGACGCCGGTTATGTTTTGCTGGGCGGGAATATCGGCAAGGCCTTCGATGAGGAGGACCGTGGCGCCAGCTTCGTCGGAATAGAAGATTTTTGCTTCGAGGGCGGGATTGGGTGTGTAGGTGCTAACAATTTTACTTCCACCGACGGGGACATTGAAGAAGAGAAGAGCGATAAAGAGGCCGATCACCGCGAGGGCGGCGAGGGGCGCCATTTTTTTGAAGAACATAAAGCGTGGGAACATGGATTCGGCCAACGCATCTTTTTGATCGGCTGCAGCGGAAGGCGATTCTGCGTCTTCTTCTTCGATGCGTTTCTTTAGTTGATGGTTGAAGAAGTCGGGATAGGGGATTTGTTCCCCGGAATCGAGTTCCTTACGAAGGAGTTTGCCAAGGGATTCTGACTGGGACTTCGCCTCGTGAAGTTCGGGGTGAGTTTCGAGGAGATCTTGGACGTCGGTGTCGGAGAGGGTTCCGTCGATCCATTGAGTGATGCGTTCTTCGTCTTGTGGATTCATGGTTGCAGGTCTTCGAGCGTAGTCTGGAGTTTTTTACGGGCGTAGAAAAGGCGCGACATGACGGTGCCGATGGAGATATTCAGTATATCGGCGATTTCCTGATAGCGACAGCCTTGGATTTCTTTAAGGAGGATAACGTCGCGATGATCGGGTGAGAGTTCGTTGATGGCGGCTTCGATGCGCAGGCGGAGTTCAGATTTTTCGAGGTCGTCGTCGGGTTGGGAGATGTCTTTTGGAGAGGTTGGGGCGGCGGCAACGACTTGATCGGACTTAATCGTTTCATCGAATTCGGTGCCGCTTTCGATTTTCTTTTTGCGGAGCCAATCGTAGGTGACGTTGTGGGTAATGCGATACAGCCATGTGTAAAAATTGGAGCGGGCTTCGAATTTGGGGAGGGCTTTCCAAGCCTTTATAAAGGCATCCTGGGCGAGGTCCCAGGATTCGGCTTGGTTGTGGATAATATTGACAATCATGGCATAGACTTTTCCGCGGTATCGGGTGACGAGCACATCGAACGCGGCCATATCGCCCTGTTGGCCTAGGCGGACGAGTTCCTCATCGGGAGGTCCGTCACCGGCTTCGGAGCGAGGGGAGTTGGCAGGCGGGTTTTGGGACCGGCGCCCGTCGTCCTCAATCGTGGGGTTGGACGGGTTAGGGCCGGATTTATTCATACTACGCGCCGAAATATAGCGTAAAAATTGCGGTGTATGGAAGAAACTATCGCGGGGTAGTCAGCCAACGGAACTGGTATGGATTGATGGAGATTTCAGGCGCTGCGATCGGTTGACCGGAGATGAGGTCGGTGAGTGGTTCTTTGGAAAGCGGAAGAGAGCTAGTGGGGATTGTTTGGGGTTGTGCGGTTACGTTAAAGACGGCGATTATAGATTGGACGAGGGAACTCGATTGACTCTGACGCAGGAGAGCGAAGGTATGGGGACCGAGATCGAGGATTTGTTGTGCGGCATCGGGATGGAAGGCGGGTTGTGTTTGTCTTATTCTTAGGAGCTTGGTGAGGGCATGGAAGACTTGATGTCTTCGGGTGGTGGGGTCATTGAGATCTTGGAGTAGAGTATCGATCGATATTTGAGAACGATTGATCGTTCGGAACGTGGTCGAGTCGCCGGGGTTGACCCGTGAGAGATCGTTTCGCGAGCCGAGGAGACTATGGATGTAAAGGGCAGGAATTCCTTTTAGCGCCATAGGTATTGCCTGGGAGAGGACCATGCGATCGATCTGGAGGGAGAGAGGAGTTGGTGGGTTGGAGTGGGGATTGTTCAGGGCATCGAACCAGGTGATGTTGAGCTCATATGGGGTGTCTGAGCCATCGGCGTTGCGCTTGTAGTTGACGAAGCCGCCGTGGGCCGAGGTGATTTCCAGGAGACGTGAACGGTCGTCAGGTGCGAGGCAATCCTCGGCGGGGCGGATGCCAATGCCGTCGTGAGTGGCGGTGACATTGAGGTAGGTGCAGGCTTCACCGAAGTCATCTAGATTTGAGGCCCAATGGGTGAGGGCGGTTGCGTTTCCCGTGTGGACGGTGTGCAGGAGGAGGGGGGCGAGGGAGAAGTTGTAGATAATCTGCGCTTCGTCACGTTCGTCGGGGCCGAAGTATTTAATGTTCTCCTGGTGAGGAACATTGGTTTCCGAGAGGAGGATTACATGGGGTGAGACCGCGTCGAAGACTGCCCGGATGAGCCGAATGATCTCATGAGTCTGTTTGAGGTGGATGCAGGTGGTCCCCGATTCCTTCCAGAGGTACGGAATTGCATCGAGGCGGATCATGGAAGCGCCGCGGGCCGCGTATCCGAGGAGAATATCGAGGATTTCGATGAGGACGGCCGGATTTCTGAAGTTCAGGTCGACCTGATCGCGACTGAAAGTCGTCCAGAGAGAGACCTGGGACTGGTCGGGGCGATCGAACGAGTGAAAGAGCGGGGATTGACGGGGGCGTGTGACTTGTGATGAATCGAATGCAGAGGATTCAACGATGCAAAAGTCTTCGCGGTCGGTGTTTCCTGAGATGAAGCCCTGGACATAGTCGCTTTCTTGGGAGACGTGATTGAGGACGCAGTCGAAGGTAACGCGACGTTCTCGGGCAAGGTTTTCGACATCGTTCCATGAGCCGAGGTCAGTGGCGACCTTGCGATAATCGACGACCGAGAATCCATGATCTGAGGTGGAGGGGTAAAAGGGCAGGATATGGATGAAAGAGAGGATATCGGGGCAGTGGTTTTTAAGGAACCGGGAGAGGGTGGCCAGAGGAGGTGCCTTTTTCTCTGCAAGAGTTTCGGCGTAGGTAATGAGGAAGGAGTCATTCTCGGACCAGCCGGCCGGCGCAGGGGACATCTTTGGGCGCCATTTTCTAATGAGAGCAGTGATCGCTTCGGCGGTTGACGCGCTGCTCGCGGGGTCCGGGTAGATGTTTTGGAGTCGCGCGAGAATCCTTGATTCCGGGGACTTATTTTTTTGAGGGACAGACACGAGGGTAGTTTTGGTTCAGGTGAGCCAAAGTCAATGAGGCGTTTTTGCGAGATCCATTTGGAAAAATAACGGGTGGTAGATGGGAAACGATAGAACGGACGCGGCCGAGGAATCGAGGACTTCCGTGCTAAGACGTGTTCACGTGTTGTCTTCTATTTTGGGAGTGGGGGAGATGAAGACGAGGGTGAGTGACAAGGCGTCTCACGCGGACGGGTAGGAGCGAGCGGTGCTGCCAAGAAAAGCGTTGGGGGGATAAGATGTAGGCGAGGGATTTGGTCAATCCAGAGCAACGCAGACGTCCGGCGTTCACGGGGGTGAGAGTTAGGGAAAACTGTAGGCAATGGGTATTTATCTCAAGTGGGCGACTATCATTTTTCGGCCGGCGCTTATTGCGGGAGGGTTTGTTTTCTTACAATTGCATCAACACAGAGCTCCATCTGTGCGGGAAGAGTTGGATCGATCCTATGACGCGAATCAGATTGAGCGGTTGGAGCGCGAGCGAGCTGAGAAGGCGCGATTGGACCAGCAGTATCGGCGGAAAGTGTCAGCGTTAAGAGCGAGTGTGGGCTATTGTGGCGAGTTCAGGGGATTGGGTACGCGTTGAGGGGTGCGTTTGTTGATTTCGATTTCGACACGGCGGTTAAGGGCTTGTTGTTGGACGTCGCCATTGGGATTGACGATGGGTCTTGTTTCTCCGAAACCGACGGTGCGGATATTGTTGGCTTGTATACGCAGGGAGTTGACGAGCCAGTTGCGGACGGCGGTGGCGCGCTGGAGACTGAGTTGGCGATTGTATTCGCTATTTCCGAAAGAGTCGGTGTGACCCTCAATGACGAATTCGCTATCGGGATTTCTTTGAATGAGGATACCGAGGCGCATCAGGCTTAGCTTTGCTTCTTCGCGCAAAGCATAGCTATCGTATTCGAAGAGAAGGTCGGTGGGCATGAGGATGGGCTTCGTATTGTCGGCCAAGGGGCCCGTTTGAGCGAGGAGGTCGTTCAGGTTGCTGAAACCGTCGACAACTTGATCGCTCCCGGTGCCTCTCGTAAGGGCTTTGGCGCCTTGCTGAAGGAGGTCCTCGCCATCATCCATATTGGTGGCGAGATCGTTCAGTTCGAGCGACGGTTGGAACTCTGAAGCGCGCTTCGAGCTGAGGAGGTTCGACCGCATGGATTTGAGTTCGACTTCGAACGCTTCGGAGGACATGGAAGCGACGTTGTCGAAATCGGGACCTGGAGGTTTGGTATCGCGCATTTGCGGCGAATCTTCGGCGATGATGCGAGTCGCTTCTTCAACCTGTGGGGTCAGCTTCACTTCCTTATCGGCGAGCATCTCTTGAAGTTCGAACTCATCGAGGGACGTGTCGACAAGTGGCGTTGGCTCAGCGACGGTCGGCTCGGGTTCGGCGGCGGCGTTGTCCGGGGTTTCGAAGGGAAGTTCTTCGAGGAGGGCCTTGTCGACGGTGGGAATGCGTGAAGTTTTGAAGGCAAGAACGCTTTGATCCGGGTTGAGTTTGCCGGTCCACGTTTCGACTTTGATGACATCGAAGACAATGATCAGGACGACATGGAGGAGAACGGAGAGGAGGAGGGCGAGGGAGGTCCACCAGCGCATCCATGAGCGATCGTCGGGATCGGACCCGAGTGAGGGGTGACGGGCGTCTTGCCAGGAGTATCCGGATTCTGAGGCCATTTTGAATTGCGCCTAACGGGGTGATTAACAGTGGCTGAAAGAATAAGCGAAGGGGGGTGCGGCGCAAAGGGGAACTTTTTGGAAACTGTGATTGCGAAGGCGGCGGCGGGCGGTAATCTTGCAAGCTCTCGATTCGGGGCGCCGAGGTGGCGAACGGGCGAGAGTGAACTTTTGAGAGAACCGAAAGCGAAGGGAGCGAGATGTCTCAGGATACAGAGCGGATGGAAAAGATTGTGAGTCTGTGCAAGCGGCGGGGATTTATTTTTCAGTCTGCGGAAGTGTATGGAGGGATGAATGGCTGTTGGGATTACGGGCCGCTGGGGGTTGAGTTGAAGCGAAATTTGAAGGATTACTGGTGGCGGCGGAATGTTTTAGAGCGTGAGGATATTGTGGGGATGGACGGGTCGATTTTGACGCACCAGGCGGTCTTGACGGCGTCCGGGCATGTGGGCGGATTTTCGGATCCGATGTGCGATTGTTTATTGAGCAAGGCGCGATTGCGGGCTGACACGATTGAGCCGCAGAGCGGGACGGCGTATCGATATTCCGGGGCGCGGCATGAAGAGACGAATTGGTCGTTGGATCGTGAGTTTGCGGTGTTGGTGGTTCCGGGGCAGGATGGGAACAAAGCGCGGAAAACGGCGCGTCAGTTTTATGCCGACTTTCATCCCGACAAGTCGATGTCGCCCAAGGCGCTTGAATTAGTGGGAGAGGAGACGACGGAAGAAGAAGGAACGACACGGTTTAATCCGGAGAACGGGTCGCTTTTAACGGAGCCGCGGGAGTTTAATTTGATGTTCAAAACCCAAGTAGGTGCGTCTTCAGCGGAGGATGATCCGAATGCGGTGGCCTATTTGCGGCCGGAGACGGCGCAAACGATTTTCGTGCAGTTCAAGAATATTCTGGATACTTCAAGGCAGAAGTTGCCGTTTGGGATTGCGCAGATCGGGAAGGCTTTTCGGAATGAGATTAACCCACGAAATTACACCTTTCGGTCGCGAGAGTTTGAGCAAATGGAGATCGAATACTTCTGTCGGCCGGAAGACGGGTTGCGATTGACGGAGGAGTGGTTGCAGGCGCGGTTGGATTTTTATGCTGAGATTGGCTTAGATCCGGAGAAGCTGCATGTCCTTGATGTGCCGGACGGGGAGCGGGCGCATTATTCGAAGAAGACCTATGATATTGAGTATGATTTCCCATTTGGGCAGCAGGAGTTGGAGGGAGTGGCATACCGGACGGATTACGATTTGTCGAAGCATCAAGAGCACAGTGGGAAGCCGATGGAGTATTTCGATGAAGCGGCGAAGGAGAAGTTTATTGCGCATGTCGTGGAGCCGAGTGCGGGTGCTGACCGGACGGTCTTGGCGTTGATATGTGAGGCTTACGATGAGGAAAGCGTTACCAATGAGAAGGGCAAAGAAGAGACACGAGTGGTCATGCGATTTCATCCGCGGATGGCGCCCATCAAGTGTGGGGTGTTCCCATTGCTGAAGAATCGTCCGGAGCTCGTTCAGAAGGCGCGGGAAGTGGTGTCTTTGTTGCGGCCGCACATGAATGTTTTTTATGATGAAACGGGAGCGATCGGGCGGCGTTATCGGCGGCAGGACGAGGCCGGAACCCCGTTTGGGGTAACGATAGATTTTGACACCTTGGGAGAGGGGGAAGATGTGGATGAATCATTGACGGGCACGGTGACCTTGCGTGAGCGGGACTCGATGGCGCAGGAGCGAGTGGGGATTGATGATTTATTAGGGGTGTTGCTGAAGAAGACGGAATAGCGAGCCGCAGGGTAATTAGAGTTGTGATATGAAGTGGCGGGTGATTGCGGTGGGGAAGCCGGCTTTGGGGTATGCCCGCAGCGGTGTCGACGAGTACCTCGGCCGATTGAAGCGGTATGTTCGCTTGGAGATGGTCTATTTGAAAGATGGAGGGGCGGGGCGGATCTTGGGGGCGAGTGACGGGTGTCTGCGAGTGTTATTGGACGAGCAGGGAATATGTTTATCGACCGAGGAGATATGTGAGAGAGTTGTTGCTTGGGAGGGCAGGGCAATCAAGGAGGTGGCGTTAATTGTCGGAGGAGCGGACGGGCATGAAGACGCGGTGCGGGCTGCAGCGGATGAATGCTGGGCTTTTGGGAAGGTGACGTTGCAGCATGAACTGGCTTTGGTGGTGTTGTTGGAGCAGATTTACCGGGTCTACACGATCAAGCTCGGAGCGCCTTACCATCGGTCTGTCGGGCATGGGGGGCGTTGAGGGGTGTTTTTGGAGGAGCGGGAGGGTTTTGGGAAGGATTTGAAGGGGGAGGCGTGTGATTGACTTTGGGAGGGCGAGCGATTTGTTTCTTATAATTTTGACGCAAAAGAGTGATGAATTCTTAAAAATATAGGATAAGGTAGAAGATTTTGGGGTAATCGCAGGGTTATACGCCTTGCTTAATAAAAAATCTCACTTAATTTTCACAGAATACCGAATTTTATTAGAATTGAGCTATGGTTATTGCAATGGATCGCCCCCATCAGACGGTTTCTGCATTGGTTGTTGAGAATGATCCGGAGGTGCTTGCCCGGATCACACGCATATTGAAGGAGAATGGGATTGAGGTGCGAGCCTGCAGTTCGCTCGATCAGGGGCGGGAGTATTTCAACTCGCAGCCGATTGTGGTGGCCCGGGCGCAGTCGGATCGGTCTGAGTTGAATGGGTTTGTTGATTGGGTGCGTGAGCGCGCGGGGCAGGATCAGCCTTACATTGTTGCGATCAATGATGAGGGGACAGCGGCGGCGGAGGATCGCATGGATGCCGCGATTGCCAATCCGGGATGTGATGCTGTGATGCAGGCGCCGGTTGACGAGCGGCAGATCCAGGAGCGCTTGCAAGCGATTGATCAATGGTTGCGGAAGCGTCAAGGCGAGTCGGTGTTGGCATCGGCGGCGGACGAGGCTATTGGTGCGGTTGGTGACCTGGGCGATATGGAGTTGGAAACTGACTTGGGTGAAGAAGTGGTTGGGTCAAGCGCAGGAGCTCAGGCGGCTGGTGGGCCGGGGCAAGGCTTGGCATCGCTATTGGAGGAGAGTGAAGCGGCGACGCCTATTATTCGGGGAAAGCAGTTTGCGCCCGGCGTGACGGATGATACGGAAATTACGACGGACAGCGAATCGGAGCATTACAAGGTAATGTTGGAGAGTGCCCCGTTGGCGATGGCGATGTTTGATGCCGAGTTGAAGTATCTTGTGGTGAATGATCGTTGGAGAGAATTATTTCATTTGGAGAACGTTCCTTTAGTGGGGCGCTCTCAGTTCGAGGTTTTCCCCAATTTGCCGAACGCTTGGCGGGACATTTATAAGCGGGCACTTGAGGGGCACACAGAGCGGAGCAGCGAGGATTTGTTCGAGCGGCCGGACGGGACCTCTGACTGGGTGCGTTGGGAGGTTCGGCCTTGGAAGCGCGCGGAAAGGATTGAGGGGGTGTTGGTTTCTTGCGAGGTGATTACGGCTTTTCGACGGGAGCGACGGCGGCAGGAGTTTGAGGGGGAGTTCACGAAGTCGATTTTGGAGAATGGCAGTGCACCGGTGTTGATGGTTGATTTGACGGGCCGAATCGTGAGGCAGAATGGTGCTGCGCGGTCTTTGCTTTCGGATTTGGGGTTGGAAGTCGATCAGGAGCAGAAGCATTATTGGGATTTACTGGTGGCGCCGTCTGACCGTGAGACAGAAAAAGCGATGTTTATTGAGGCGGTGCGGGGCCTGGAGGAAGGCGAGCGTTTTGAGATACCGCCGACGACGGTTTGCGCCTTGCAGACGACGCGAGGGAGCACGAGAAGGATTGCGTGGTCGAATGCTCCTTTTGTGAATGAGAATGGTGTGATTGAAGCGGTCACGAAGATTGGGGTGGAGCTTAGGGCGGAGCCCGTCTTAGCGGGATCGGAGATGGCGATGCCGGTGCCGAGGGGTGCGTCGGCGCGCGTTGGAGGTTTGGGTGGGGACAGCGAGGCAAAGGTGCAGGCACTATTGGAGGAGCGGGACACCTTTTTCAAAATTCCGGAGAATGCTCCTTATGGGGTGATTTTACTAGATGCGGGAGGGAACCGGATTTACAGCAATCCTCAACACAAGGTGGTATTGGGATTCAGTATTGATGAGGCGGACGATATCGAAAAGTGGTTGGCGCGCGGTTGTCCCGACAAGGACCGTGTTGAGGAAGTGCTGGAAGAATGGCGGGAAACGATCTGGCGAAAGCAGTTGAGTCGTGTATTTGCGCTTGCGACTGAGGAGGGATTGATCAAGGAAATTGAGTTTCGGCCGAAGTTACTTTCGGACGGGAGCATGTTGTTGACATTTTCTGACGTAACTGAGTCACGGCGGAGCGAGGAGGCTCTGCGCTCGAGCGAGGCGAAGTTTCGCGCGTTATTTTTGGATTCGGTGATTGGGATGGCGTTGGTGGACCAGACGGGATTCTTTTTTGATATTAATCCGGCCCTGGAAAAGATGTTGGGCATCCCCCGTTGGCGAGCGCGACGAAAAGCGATTGTAGAGGTTATTCATGAGGAGGATTTGGAGCGGTTTGAGGAGTTGACGGAATTGGCGGAGTCAGGGGAAGGCGGGGGTGATGAACTGGAGTTGCGATTGAGAACGGGTGCGGGAGAGGTGCTCTGGGCTCGCTTGAATGCCTCGCCTGTGCGGGACGGCGAAGGTCGTTTTATGTTTAACGCCTTTAGCGTCCGAGATCTGACGGCTCAACGAGCGACGCGGCGCGAATTGCAGGACAGCCAGGAGCAAAACCGGGCGTTGCTTGAGGCAGTACCGGACTTGATTTTGTTGTTGGATCGAGAGGGGAAGATTCTCGATGCGATTCCTCCGGCGAAGAATCCGTTGGGTTTGCAGACGGAAAGGATGGTAGCGGAGGGTTTGGGAGAAATGCTTCCCGCATTGGCCGAGAAAATCAGTGGGATTACCGCGAGTGCTCATGAGAAGCCTCATGATATTGTACGGGTTGAATTTACGGCTGCAGAGCCTGGCGAAGCGAAGCTGGTGCATCAAATGGAGGCGCGGGCTGTGAGTTGTGGGGAGGAGCATGTTTTGATGATGGTTGAGGATGTGACGGAGCGGCATTTGGCTCAGGATGTCATGACGCGGCAGGCCTTGGTTTTTGACAACATTGACGAAGCGATTGTCATCACGGATTTGCGGGGACGGATTGTCGACTGGAATCCTTCTGCAACGGCATTGTTTGGGTTTGAGCGTGAGGAGATGTTGGGCGAGCCATTGTTCACGCTTTATGACCCGGACAATCCGCGCGAGTTCAACCAGAAGTTGTCTCGGCAGATCAATTCCGATCGTTGTTGGAAGGGGGAGACAAAGTTTCGGCATAAGGAAGGGACCGAAGGAATTTGTGAGGTGAATTACGTTCCTTTGCGTGAGAAAGGGGGGGCCTCGAAGGCTTTGGTTGGGATCAGTCGGCTTCCCGGGGGGGACGGACCGGCACGGGTGCCGGATGCGGATGGGTCGCTTACTGAGCAGGACGCCCGGCGAGAGCGCTCCGAGGTAGACCGCGCCCATCACCTGTTGCGCAATCATTTGCAGACGGTGAGCAGTCTTCTGAACTTGGATATCAACCAAGTTGAGGATGCGCGGGCGCGATTTGCCTTACGGGAGAATCAGACGCGGATTTTGGCAATATCGTTCATTTACCGTCAGATGCCGAAATCGAAGGATCTTCATTCGGTTAATTTTGCGGAGATTGTGAAGGCGTTGGGGATGCATTTGCAAAAGATCAACGACGTGGATGGCGAACGTGTGGGATTGCGGGTAGGGTTTGCGGAAGCGGATTTGGGGGCGGAGAAAGCGGTGCCGTTGGCATTGATCTCGAACGAACTGATCAGCAATGCCCTACAGCATGGTTTTGACGAAGAAGAGGAGGGCACCATTGAGGTGGCGTTCGATCGGGAAGGCGGCGAGGTCGTCTTTTCGGTGAGGGATGACGGGCGAGGTATGCCGGAGGGTTTTGATGTGACGCGATTGGGGAGCAATGGTTTGAAAATCGTGAAAATTCTTGTGGAACAACTGCATGGCGAGCTAGAAGTGGCGGAGGGACCGGGGGCGGAAATTCGCGTGCGGTTCCCGGTCGAGCAGGGCTAGGGATTTGTCTTTCGCTCGGCATCGCGTGGAGGCAGACCTCAATGAATATGCAACGCATCCTTGTCGTCGAAGATGACGGCATTGTTGGTCGGGATTTACAAGAGACGTTGGTCCGGCATGGATACAGTGTGCCTCATGTGGCACCGACGGGTGAGCGGGCGATCGAGTTGGTGGCGCAAACGGCGCCGGACTTAGTATTGATGGATATTTCATTGGGGGGTCGATTGGACGGGATTGATGTGGCGGCGCGGATCCAAGATTCTCATGGGACCCCGGTGATTTATATCACGGGGGGGGCGGATGATGAGACGCAGCACCGGGCGCAGATGACGGGCCCTTATGGGTTTTTAGTGAAGCCGTTTGCGGAAGAGGATTTGATGGAAGCGGTGAAGGCGGCGTTGGAGCGCTATGACTCAATTCAGCGACTGGAAGCGAGTGAGCGACGCTTTGTGAGCACGTTGAGGAGTATTTCCGAGGGTGTCATTTCGACGGATCTAGCAGGGAACATCACTTTTGTTAATCCGGTGGCGGAGCGACTGACCGGCTGGAGCAGTATTGAAGCGTGCGGAAGACCTCTTGGGGACGTGTTCACCGTGCGTGATGCGGATGGGGGAAAGGTGAAGTCGTTGGCGTGGTCGGGGGTAGACAGGAATGCGATTCGGAGTGTGGCATTGGTGGCGCGTGATGGGACCATTGTGCCGATTGAGGACAGCACGGCCCCGATCAAGGATGACGCGGGCGGGTTGACTGGTTTGGTGGTTGTTTTCCGGCGTCGTCGTTTGTTTGATCGCGAAGGGAGCGAGGGTGAAGGCGAAGACGAGCGTAGCATTTCCGAGGGGGAAGATGAGCAGTTGGTGCAAATGGTGGAGAGCATTGTTGATCCGATGTTCACAATGGACGCGGATTGGCGGATCACTTACGTTAACTCTCAGGCGACAGGCTATTTTGGTCGGGATCGGGAGTCGGTGATTGGTCGTGCTTTTTGGGATGATTTTAGTCGGGACGTGCGGGAGTTGTATTTTGGGGAGTTCCTCAAGGCGCGGGAGACTGGGCAACCGCACACGTTTGAGATGCATCATGAGGCGCGAGGGAAATGGTTTTTAGTGAACACCTATCCGTTTGCGGAGGGCGTGTTGGTTTTATTTCGCGACATTACCGAGCGCAAGCGTGGCGAAGAAGTACGTGCCAGGATGGAAAAGTTAGAGGACTTAGGGTATCTGGCACGGGGCTTTGCCCACGAGTTTAACAACCTTTTGACGGTGCTGTTCGGTAATCTCTCGTTGGCGACGGAGCGGCTTGGTGAAGGAAATGTGGTGGAGGGCGAGTTGGGAGCGGCGAGGGGGGTAACGGAAGAGGCGCAGAATCTCGTGCAGCAGCTCCTGACCTTTGCCAAGGGCGGGGCTCCGATCAAGAAGGCGTTTGGTATCGGGCTGTTGATCGAGGACTTGGTGAATCAGCACCGCGGTGGAATCAACCCCAAGGAGCTTCGGTTTCGAAGTGATTTGAAGGGGGACTTGGGGGACGTATGGGCGGACCGGGGGCAGATCAGGCGTTTGTTGGAAAATTTGATTCGTAATGCGGAGCAGGCCTCCTATCGGGCGGGAGAGATCACGATTGAAGGGGTGAGGTTTTCACCGGGGGATGAGGGCATCTCGCTGGAGGATGATGCTTATTTGGAACCGGAGGGTGAGACGGTGGTTGTGCGTGTTGTGGATCGGGGGCACGGCATGTTGGACGAGGTGCAGGCGCGGATTTTCGAACCATATTTCAGCACGCGTGATGACGCGAACGCGAGCGGATTGGGGCTTACCGTTTGCGATTCGATTATCAGGGGGCATGGGGGTAGTTTGCGGGTTGATTCGCGAGAGGATGAGGGGACGATTATGAGTGTATATCTCCCGGTCGGATCGGCGGGCCATTCTGCGGGGCGGTGGGAGGAGAGTGAGGAAATTGTTGGAGAGGCTCGCAGGATGGAGGAAGGAGACGAAGCGCGAACCGGTATTGGGGCGGGTGCCAGGGCGCCTCGATTGGAAGGCAAAGGGCAACCGCGAGTATTGGTGCTTGAGGATGAGCCCCTCATTCGAGAACTGATTGCTGCGAATTTGACGGATGCTGGGTATGAAGTCGAAGCGACGGCGCATGGTGCGGCGACGGTTGAGGCGTATCGGCGTGCGAGAGATGAGGGGCGTTGCTTCGATTTGGTGCTGATGGACTTGTCGATTCCGGAGGGTATGGGAGGTGCGGAAGCGATCGAGCGGATTCGCGAGATGGATTCGGAGGTGAAAGCCGTGGTTTCGAGCGGTTATTCAAATGATCCGGTCATGGCTGCGCCGGAAGAATATGGTTTTACGGCCGTTTTGCCAAAGCCGTATGATCCAGCAGAATTGCGGGATTTAATTGTGAAAGTCCTAAGTAGCTGACGAATAGCGGTTTTTGCCTGGAAGTGTTTGCTTTGTCTTGTGGGCGGCGTGGCCGAGGGCGCGGAAAAAGGGGGGGCGAGGCAAATAAAAGCTTGGCAGCGCACCACGAAGTATTTACATTGTAATTAAATACCTCATTTTATTCATGGAAAACCCCGATTTCCGAGCCCCCACCATGGAAAATCCTGTTGTTTCGGTCAAATCATTGGCTATTCCTCGGGCCACTCGTTTGTCTACGGGTGGATTTACCTTGATGGAGATTTTGGTGGTGTTGGCGGTGATCGCGATTTTGATTGCGTTGACGGTTCCGACACTGTCGAGTTTATCTGGTTCGACCTCTTTAGCGACGGGAACACGGCAGGTATCGAACTATCTCACGTTGGCGCGGACGGAGGCGATCAAGCGGCATACGGTCACACGATTTGTTGTGGTCACGGGTGCCTCTGAAACAGAGGATGTTTCCTATCGGCGTTATGGGATTTGGGAATGGAATCCGGAATACGAAGACGGTGAGGATCCGCGGAGGTGGCGTCCTTTGAGTAGTTGGCAGGACTTGCCGCTGGATGCGGTATTTGAACCGGATCCGCCCACTTATATTCGGGACTCGATTTATGCGGAAAAGGACGGGGCGTCCATTCGGGGTGATTTCTTTTTTCAGGACGAAGCGAATGTATTTGAGGAGATGACCGGCGGAGAAGAGTTCAAAATGCAGTATATAGAGTTTACCCCTTCCGGTGCGGCCCGGCAACGTGGAGGAACGGAACGCAACATCATGGTGGTGTTGACTGCTGGAATTATTGCTCCTGGCGAGAGTGACGAAGGGGAGCCGACCATCGTGTATAAAAACGCAGAGGAGGGAAGCCCGAACAATTGGGCTCAGATCAATGTGGATACCCTTACCGGCCGAGTTCGCATTTACCGACCGTAAACAATGAAAGTGTCATGTAATAGTGCATTTACGCTAGTTGAAGTCGCATTTTCTCTAGCAATCGTAGCGACAGGCTTAATCGCAATTATCGCGCTCATTCCTCAGGGCCAGCAGGCTGCACGAGAGTCTGCTGAGCACACGGTAACTGCACTC
>JBCDBW010000072.1:0-22666 GCA_039182965.1 Verrucomicrobiota bacterium | reverse complement strand
CGATGTTTGGGGCCGGGGTCGTTTTGGGTGGCTTGGCGACGTTAGTGTGGTGGTTAGGAACGGATGGATCGGCGATTGAGTTGGCGAATGCCTACTTTTTTGCCGGGGCGATTTCGGGCGTGGTGGGGGCGGTGTGGTTGGGCTTGCCGGACGGGGCGCGGGAGAAGGTACGAGAGTGGGAGATCGATGAAATCGGAGGCTTGCGGACGGGTTGGTATTTCATAGGAGCGAGCGCCGTGGCGGCCTTGGCCATGCTGATCGTGATGGAGATGGGGCAATGAGTGTTTGAGGTGGGGGAAGTGGGGGGTTATGGGTGGAGGGATGAGCTTTGATGTGGAGCAGGTCCGCCGGGACTTCCCGATCTTGGAGGAGTCGGTGCAGGGTGAGAAGCTGGTGTATTTGGATAACGCGGCGACGACGCAAAAACCGCGGGTGGTGATTGATCGGGTGTCGCGCTTCTATCAATCGGAGAACGCGAACATTCACCGGGGGGTGCATTATTTGAGTATGCATGCGACGGGCGAGTATGATGAGGCGCGTGCGCGAGTGGCGAGAGCGATAGGGGCGAGTGACACGGGGGAAGTGATCTTTGTGCGTGGGGCAACAGAAGGTATCAACTTAGTGGCGCGGAGCTATGGGGCGTCGGTTTTAGGGGAGGGGGATGAGATTTTGGTGACGGAGATGGAGCATCATGCAAATATTGTTCCGTGGCAGATGCTGGCGGAGGAGACCGGAGCGCGGGTGGTGGTGGCGCCGGTATCGGAGTCGGGTGAGCTATTGATGGAAGAGTTTGCTCATTTGTTGTCGGAGCGGGTCAAAATTGTGGCGTTCACGGCGGTTTCAAATGCCTTGGGCACGGTGAATCCGGTTGCGGAAATGACCCGTCTGGCGAAGCGGGTCGGGGCGGCTGTGTTAGTGGACGGATCGCAGGCAGTGCCGCACTTAGCGGTCGAAGTAGAGTCGTTGGGGTGTGATTTTTACGTGTTTTCGGGGCATAAAGTCTACGGGCCAGATGGGATTGGTGTTCTGTGGGGTAAGCGTGAGTTGTTAGATCGGATGGCGCCGTATCAGGGAGGGGGGGATATGATCGAGCGGGTATCGTTTGATGGGACGACGTTTCGGGGGATTCCGGAGCGCTTTGAGGCGGGGACGCCGAATATCAGTGGGGCGATTGGATTGGGGGAAGCGTTTTGGTATTTGGAGAGCTTGGACGGCGAGGGGTGGCGTGGGCACGAAGAGCAGTTGGTGGCGATGGCGACAGCGCGTTTGGAAGCGATTCCCGGCGTGCGGATTATGGGGAGGGCAGGGGAGAAGGTCGGCGTCGTTTCATTTTTGATGGAGGGGGTGCATCCGCACGATATTGGGACGATTTTGGATACGGAGGGTGTGGCGATTCGCGCTGGGCATCACTGTGCGCAGCCGTTAATGGCGCGGTATGGGTTGAGCGGGACGGCGCGCGCTTCCTTTGCGTTTTACAACACGGAGGCGGAGGTGGAGGCGCTGGTGAGGGGGGTGGAGAAAGTGCGCGGGCTCTTCAAGCGTGACGCTTGACCAAGGGGCGCTGTAGGCGCAGGCTCATGTTAATCGCCTCTGGCGAACTGGGATTTTTCGGGACGTGCGGGGAAGCCAGCATGGGGACTTTAGTAGTGAACACGGAGTGTTGAATCGTGAATGAAGTAAGAGTCCGGGGTGGAGGAAAGGGGTTGTGAATTTGAGGGGGATCGGGTTTTGTGATGGAGTATGGATGACTTGGCGGAGTTGTATCAGGAAATTATTTTGAGTCACAACAAGCGACCGCGGAATGCGGGAGAATTGGAAACGTATACGGGGCAGGCAGAGGGTTATAACCCGTTGTGTGGGGATCATTTCACGGTGTTTGTGAAGGAGAAGGACGGACGTATCGAAGACATTCGATTCCACGGTGATGGTTGTGCGATTTCGACTGCTTCGGCATCGATGATGACCGAAGCGGTCAAAGGCAAGGCACGGGAAGATGTGGAGGCCCGGATTGAGGAGGTGGCGGAGATGCTTACGTCTAAAGAGGAACCGGAATTGGATTTGGATCGATTAGGGGAAGTGGGCGTGTTGTTGGGAGTCCGTCGATTTCCGGCGCGGATCAAGTGTGCGACGCTGGCATGGCATGCGTTAGCGGCAGCCCTTGAGGGTGGGAATCGAGTGAGTACGGAGTAGAGGAGTTTGGGCGGGGCAGACATGATGATATGGACTCATGACAGTGTTGTGGATCCGAATGAAATGAATGACGGTGCAGCGCGTTGGTGAAGCGATCTGGTTGATGGGGATTGTAGTGGGGAGCTCTGGCATTTTGCTGTGGGGTTGTGGGAAAAGCGGGGATGCGCGTGATGGCGGCGGCGGTGATGTCAGTGGCGTCGCGGAATGGGAAGCCGAAGTCGTGGGGGAGGAGGGGTATCTGACAGGGAACGACACGGCGGGTTTATTTGTGGGGGCGAGTCGGTGTGCGGAATGTCATGAGGAAGCTTTTCAGGAGTGGGCGGGGTCGCATCATGATCATGCGATGGCGGTAGCGACTGAAGAGACGGTATTGGGAAATTTTGATGATGCGGAATTTGAGCATTTCGGGGTGAGATCGCGTTTTTTCCGCAAAGATGACGGGAGTTTTTGGGTCAACACACCGGGGCCGGACGGAGAGGCGACGGATTATCCGATTGAATACACCTTTGGTATTTATCCGCTTCAGCAGTATTTGATTCCATTTCCAGGGGGGCGATACCAGGCCCTGCAGATTTGTTGGGACTCGCGTTCCGAAGAAGAAGGAGGGCAGCGGTGGTATCATTTGTACGCGGACGAGCCGATTCCGCACACGGACGAGCTACATTGGACGGGGTCGAACTTCAACTGGAACTTCATGTGTGCGGACTGTCACTCGACGAATTTGCGGAAGAATTACGATGTGACGACGGGCGAGTATGACACGCAATGGAGTGAGATGAATGTGAGCTGCGAGGCCTGTCATGGGCCGGGTCGGGACCATGTGGAGGCCGCGGAAGCGTATGCAGCGGGTGGGGAGTGGGCGGATGACAAGTATGGATTGGCCGTCGTGTTGAAGGAGCCGGAGGAAGGTGCCTGGGTAATTGACGGGGAGACCGGGCAGCCGCGGCGGACGCGGGCCCTGGCATCGACGATACAGGTGGAGACCTGTGCGCCGTGTCATTCGCGGCGGCGGCCTCTCGTGGACGGTTGGGTGCCGCACAACGGCTTGGGAGATACGCATGAAGTGTCTTTGTTAGACCGGATTTTGTATTATCCGGACGGGCAGATCAAGGAGGAGGTGTATGTGTATGGGTCTTTTGTGCAGAGCAAGATGTATCAGAATCATGTGCGCTGCACCGATTGCCACAATCCGCATCGTTTGAATTTGCTGGCGGAGGGCAATGCCTTGTGTATTCGGTGTCATGACGGAACCCGTTATGACTCGCCGGCGCACACCTTTCATCAACCGGGTTCCACTGGTTCGAGTTGCGTGGAGTGTCACATGCCGACGACGACCTATATGGGTGTGGATCCGCGAAGGGACCACAGCATTCGGATTCCGCGGCCGGATTTGACCGAGAAGATCGGCGCTCCGAATGCGTGCAACGGATGTCATGTGGACCGGTCTACGGAGTGGGCGGTCGAGTGGTGGAACCGTTGGTATGGCGAGCCGGAGGAAGCGCATTGGGGGGAGACCTTAGCGTTGGCTTATGGTGATGAGCCTGGGGTGGAGGAGCGGTTATTGGCGTTGGCGGGAGACAGGGAGAAGCCGATGATGGCGCGTGGGGCAGCGATGGCAGAATTGGAGCGGCGTACGCCGACGCGGGAAGCCTTGCAGGTGATGGCGGGCAATTTGCAGGACAAGGATGCGATGGTGCGAGCGGCAGCGGTGAGCGGTTTAGCACCCCTGGATGGGAAGCAACGCTTACAGTTTATTGTCCCGATGTTAGAAGACGAAGCGAGGATGGTCCGGATGGCGGCGGTGCGGACACTTGCGAGTGTGCCTGTGGAGATGTATTCCCCGGAGGAACGGGCGGCATATGAAAAGGGGCTGGCGGAGTATAAAGCGGCGCAGCGAGTGGTGGCCGATCGCGCGGGCGCGCACATGGGATTGGGATTGCTATACACGGACCTCGGGCAGCTGGAGGAGGCGGAGGCGGCTTACCGGAAAGCATTCGAGGTGGAGGAGAATCACTTTCAGGCGCGTGTGAACCTGGCGGAGTTAGTATTTGGGCAAGGCCGGGTATCGGAGGCCCAAATTCTGTTGGAGGACGCGTTGCGGGTAGCGCCGCATCTGGGGATTACGCATGAAGCGTTGGCGAGGCATTGGATACGGCGGCAGGAATACGAGGAAGGATTGAAGTATTTGTTGAAAGCGGCGGAGTTGAGTCCGGAGTCGGGGGCGACGCAGTATTTTGCGGGGGTGGCATTAAATCAACTGGGGCGATACGAGGATTCGCTTCCTTATTTCGAGAGGGCGGTGGAGTTGGCACCGCAGCACGCGGAGTATTTGGGAGGGTTGGTGGCGGTGGCGCGAGATCATGGAGACTGGGAGCGTGCGGTGCGTGCGGCAGAGCGACTAGTGGCGGCGCATCCCGGTGAGCCGGGATATCGGGTGTTGTTGGAGGAAATGAAGACGCGACGAAGAGCCGAACCGGGATCCTGATCGAGCAATTTGGGTGAGGCTTACGTGAGAAAGGTATGTTGGCAAGTTGGTCTCACCAAATCGGATGGATTGTTTTTTTATTGGCCTTTTTGGGAATGGAGGACTTTTCCGACGAAAAACGGTCCCAGTTTGTCCATATGCTCTGATGTTTGGACGGTGGGGCGCATGTCTTCGACGAGTTTACTGAGCCAGTCGAGCCGTGGGCCTAGGATGCCGAGGATGAATTCGTTATCGTCTTTATCGATGCCGAAACTCGTGAGGCGGATATCGCCGGCGTATCCGGCGCCGCCGTATTGGAAGCCAATCATGCCGTGTTCTTTCAGGATTTCGGTTTGTTCGGCTTTGGGGAGGCGGTAGAAAGAGCCTTTGCGGCGGAGGGGATACCAGACCGCCCAAGGCCAATCGGGATTGAGGGCGTGATCGATGGGGCGTTGGGTGAGGTAATACTCGAGATTGGGTTCCCGTCCGAAGCCGTACGTTCGTCCGAACATCGTGAACTCAGGCTGGAGAGTGAGGGTTTCGAAGGCTTCGGAGTTGAGGAGATCACGTGCGGTGGTGACGAAGGTATCGGGGTCTTCACTGAGTGTTAGGATAGCGAGGCCGCGTGGGTCGGCGACATTGGCATAGACGACCGAGGTGAGGCCGCTTTGTTTGACGGATTCGATTACTTTTTCGGTATCTTCCGGGAAGGCATCGGTAAAGACCTGGAGCTGCACGTAGAGGCGAGAGTCGCTGGCCTGGGGGACGCCGCGGTTGCCGGGTGCGGGCATGGCTTTTTCGCGTTTATCGCGTGGGTCATCGGCGCAATAGATATCGCGATCAGGATCGAGGCTCCATTGTTTGGCGGCGGCTTCGAGTTCCGGGGTGATGGGCCATTGGTCGGCTTGTGGTTCGCCCTGGTATTGGCGGGTGCCGCCTTTGAGGGGCATGCAGCCGGTGTTATCGCCGATTTTGGCGACTTCCGCGACTTCATCGGGTGAGAGGGGGTTTTCGGGCGCGAGGGCGGCGAGTTCATCGACTTTGTCTTCGATGAGGCGGGCGTCTTCTCCTGCCTCTTGGATGAGGGTGGGGACGACGCATTTGATACCGGGATTTCCGAGGGTCCACTGGCAGGCGAAGTGGAGTGGGGAGAGGCCATGGTGTTCCATGATGGGGCGCATGGCGTCGATTTTTTCGTTTCCATGTTCGACCCATCCCTTGGCGCGGAAGGCCCGATGATCTCCCGGAGCGAAATGGTGGCCGGGTTTGACGTCTCCGTGAAAGAGGCCGCCGTGATCGACGACGCGAGCGATGAGATTGACATTGTGTTTTTCGGCGGCGGCGAGGCTGAGTCTGGCGGGCCAGGGTTCAAGGGCGTTGAGGATGATCATGGCCCAGTCGATATCGTCGCCGAATTTTTCGTAGCATTGGATGATGTCGAGGGCGAAGCCGTTGGCGGGTCCCGGAGCGATTCCGAGTGTTTCGGTTGTGTGCTTTTGTTTGAGCGTGCGGAGGCTGTCCCATACGGCTTCTGAAGAGAAGCCGAAGTGATCGGGGTTATGGAGGAGGAGGACGTCGAAGTGATCGGTGTTGCAGCGTTCGAGGCATTTGGCGGCGGCAGATTCGAGGAACTCGGTGTACCCGTCGGGGCCGCGGAGTTTGGGATCGGTGAAGCGGGGGTAGCCTTTGGAGCCTTCTCGTTTTCCGTTATAGAAGTCGTGACCGAGGAGGCCGACGAGGCAGTAGGAATCGCGGGGGACATCGGCGAGGGCTTTCCCCAGGGCGGTATCGGCTTTGCCGGAGCCATAGACATCGGCGGTGATAAAGGTGCGGATTCCTTTTTCGTAGGCGCGTTGGAAGAGTTGGATGAACCGGTCTTCGTCGACTGCTTGGCCGAAGTGCATGAAGCGTCCGCCGTTCCAGGTGCCATAGGCTGTGTGAGTGGGATGCATTTTTTGGAAGTCGGGAATCAGGGTTCGGGAATCAGCGTTTGCGTTTCGGTTGATACTTTTCGGCGAGGACGGCGATGTAGGCAAGCAGGTCTTTGATTTCCTGCTCGGTGAGGAGGCGTTCTGCGGGGATGAGCATTTTCTTTCCGTTTACGTCGTCGGGGTGGACGCCGCGAAGGCCGGATTGAAATTTTTTGATTTGGGTGGCGAGATACCAATCGGGGAGGCCGATGAGGGGTGGGCTTTGGAAGAAGCGTTCGCCGGAACCGTCGATTCGGTGGCATTGGGCGCAATACCGTTCGAAGTGGTCTTTTCCGATTTCGGGATTACCTCCGAGTGTATTATGCGAGGGGGTGGCTGGAATCGGGGTGAATAGCGTTGGCGATCGCTCGCATCTGCGGGCCGGCATCGTCCCCGGGGGTGGCGCCTCGCATGTCGTTTTGGAATTTGCGGAATTGATTGGTGGAATGGTAGATGGGGAGAGAGGCGATCAAGGGAGCGTTGAATTGCCGGTCGCCTTGGCCACTAGGATCGTGACAGTTGGCGCAAACGGAAGCGAAGATTTGGTTGAGTGCGTTGGGGTCGAAAGTGGGATCGGGGCCAAGTCGCAATGAGTTGGGAACTTCCTCGGCGGAAGCATTGGGGATGATCGGGGAGAGGCTGATGACGAGGCAGGTCAGGATGGGAGGCAAGGGTCGCACCTTGGAACGGTAGAAGGCGTTGGTTCGCGCGGCTATGCGGTTTTTGGGGAAGGCCGTGCGGATCTTGCGTTGGAAGGGGAAAAGGCTGTTTGCTATCGTGCGAATTGCGGCACGGCGGGTGGAAAGCAATTGATGTCAGCGGTTGCGCGGACTATCATTGCGGCGTGAAGTTGAATGGAGTGGCTAAACTGGGCGTCGTAGCGGTTATGGCGGTCGTCGGGCTTATGGGAGCGGTTGAGCAGGCGGAAGCGGATATTGTGAAGCGGGAGCTATACACGGATTCAAAGGGTCAAAAAGTGTATGGTTGGGTGTATGAGAAGGGGCGGACTCGTTTTGCGCGGTCGCCGCAGTATTCAACTTATTGGGGGGGCGGCTACTTTACGAGTCGGGTGATTGTGCGGAAGGGTCATCATCATGGCTCCCGTGGGGGGCGTGGCGGAATTGGTGTTCGGTGGTAGGTTGCGAAGTGCCGTGCGGGCGGGCATGTATTTTTTTGGTATGAGCAGAGAGGCATCATCCGTGTCAGTTGAGGAACCGTTGCGAATTTTGAGTGACGTACATTTGGGGCACCCGGGTAGTCGTATCGGCTCGGTGGCGGAGTTGCGGCCGTTGTTCGAGGGTGCGAAGACGGTGATCTTCAACGGAGACACGCGTGAGATGCGGGCGAAGCGTTATTTAGAGCATTCGGACCGCATGTTTGGCGAACTCGAGGAAATGCTGGGCCGTCTTGGGATCAAGTCGTATTTTTTGACAGGGAATCATGACCATCAGATTTCGAGTGTGAACTACCTGGACCTCTGTGGGGGCGACGTTTTTGTCACGCATGGTCACGCGGTATTTCCGGATGTTTCGCCATGGAGTTTTACAAACCGGGCGGATCATGAGGCTTGTTTGGCAGAGTATGGGCGTCTTTACCGGGAATATGACGGGGAGACGCTGGATGGGATCATGAGGGTAACGGCTGCGATTTGTGAAATGACCCCGAAGTTTAATCGGCGTGCGCGGCGGGGTTTGATGGGAAATCTCAAGACGATCATCAATGTGACGCTTCCCCCTCGTCGCGCGTTTTCGGTTTTGGATACGTGGAGGCGTCATTTGCGAATGGGGCGTGATTTTTGCCGGCGATACCGGCCTGGGGCGCGGTTTTTCGTGATGGGGCATACGCATTTACCGTGTGTTCGTTCGTTTGGGGATCTAGTGGTGATTAATACGGGTGGTTATATATCGGTGGGTGGGGCGCGTTATGTGGAAGTGGCGGGTGGCGAGTTGCGGGTGGTGGCGGTGAGGCGTGACGGGGAGGGGCGATTTTTGCCGGGGCGCGTAGTGCGTCGGTTTGCATTGGGGGAGCGGGGACTTGAGGAAGGGGGAGGGTTGGTAGAGGGGGCAGAATTGGTTGGGAGCAAGGGGTGAAGCTATGGGAGCGGGCGGAGGTCGGAAGTTATAGGAGTTGGAATTCGGGAGGTAGCGAGAGGTGATTCCGGTTCGGACATCGAGCATTCATGAATTGAAGACGCTGATTCGGTCGTTTCATCCTGTGGTTGCGATTGAGAGTGTCGAAGAGGAGCGGGTGGATCAGCTGGTATTGGCGGCGAGTGAGGAGCTGAATCTTCCGGTGTTTGAGTGGACGGTGGTCGATGGTGTGAGGCGCCATGGAGAAACGCGAACGGCAATTGGGCAGACGACATTTGCCGGAAATGCTTTGAGGCACATTGAATCGTTGAAGGTCGATGGGGTTTTTTTGTTTCGAGGGTTGGATGAGCAATTGGGTGACCCGGTAGTGCAGCGCATGCTGAAGGAAGTAGCGGTGCATTTTCGGGGAAGAGGTTCGGTGTTGGTTATCACGGGCGGATCGATCGAGATTCCGGAGGAGCTAAAGCAAGACGTCGTCTTTTTTCCATTGGAATTGCCGAATGCGGAAGAGTTATCGGCCGTCGTGGACATGACGGTGCGATCGTTGCGATTTGGCGCTGCAGGTGCGGTGAGTCTTAATGGGGGAGAGCGTGAAGCGTTGCTGCATGCGTTGAGCGGAATGACGATGAACCAAGCCCGGCAGGCGGTGGCACGGGCCGTATTGGAGGATGGGCGACTTGATGCTTCCGATACGGTGAATATCAACCATGAGAAGGGGGTAGCGATTCGGGATGGTGGATTGCTGGAGTATTATCCGCCGGCAGAGAATCAGTTTGAGTTAGGTGGATTTGAGGGGCTGAAGGGGTGGCTGGATCGGGCTGCGATGGGTTTTTCGGAAGCGGCGGCGGAAATGAATTTGTCGCCGCCGAGAGGCATTTTGTTGGTGGGCGTGCAGGGCTGCGGCAAGTCATTGGCGGCCAAGGTAGTGGCGAGAAGATGGGGGGTGCCTCTTTTGAAGTTCAACGCGGCGAGGTTGTATGACAAATACGTTGGTCAAACGGAGAAGAACTTTGTTAAGGCGACGAAGATGGCAGCAGCCATGGCGCCGGCGGTGCTTTGGATTGACGAGATTGAGAAAGCGCTAGCGACGGGTGGACAAGTGGAGGCGGATGGTGGGGTAAGTCAGCGTCTTTTGGGGAGCTTTTTGAGTTGGTTACAGGAGAAAGATGAGCGGGTGTTTGTGGTGGGGACGGTGAATCGTATTGATGTTTTGCCACCGGAGTTGCTGCGTAAGGGACGATTTGATGAGATATTTTTTGTAGATTTACCCACGGAAGGAGAGCGTGGGCGCATCTTTGAGATTCATCTCCGGATGCGACGTCAGACGTTGGAGGGATATGATTTGGGGGCGTTAGCGACGGCGAGTGAGGGATTTAGTGGTGCGGAGATAGAGCAGGCGGTGATCGGGGCGCTTTATCGGGCGCTGTATGAAGGGCGAACGCCGGATACGGCGCTGATCGTGGGGGAGTTGGAAGGAACCGTTCCGTTGTCGCGATCTCGGTGGGAAGATGTCAAGGCGTTGCGTGACTATGCCGAAGGGCGATTCGTTCCGGCGGCGGGTTGATGGGGTCTACCTTGGTAGGATGCGCGACTTTTCGATCATGGCGTGGAGAGAATTAAGAGCGTTTCCTTCGAGGCGGTTGTTGAGGTAGATGAAGGAGGGTTGTTGGGCCGACGATTTGGTGAGGGACACGATGAGTTTTCCCCCGGCGGACCTCGCTTCTTCGTCGATCTGCACTGTTTTATTGTAGGGCGAGAAGGAATCGACGGCTTCGTTGTAGTTGCGACCGGGGGTGAGGAGAAAGCGGGCGGCGGTGAAGTTGGCGGGGCGTGAGCCTTCGATCTCTAACTGTTCACCGACAGAAGGCATTTTCTGCCAATTGTTGTAGACGTGGGCGACGTTGTGGGCGGCGAGGACTGAGAAATAATCGGGGTGGAGGAAAGATTCGTTTCGGATTTCGATGCCGTATTGCCAATCGGAGGGGAGTTTGGCGAGGAAAGTGTCCATTGCTCCGGCGAATTCCCTGCCTTTGTCGAACTGGCCCGAGTAGAAGCGAGAGAACTCGAAGATGAGGACACCAACCTTGGATTGGATGGTTTCGCAGGGGCGGAGGAAAGCCTTTTTGAACAGCTCTGCATCCAGGAAGTGTTCGTTATTTTTGCCGGCCAGGTCACCGAAGCGAGGGAGTTTGGAAAATTTCTTGATGGTGATGTGATCGGTGACTTTGAAGGAGAACCTAAAGTCTTCGGGGACTTGGTGAGAGAGGCCGGCGAGGTATTTTTCGTTGGGGAAGCGGTAGTATCCGGCATCGACGCAGACCGTTTTGAAGACTTCGGCGTATTCCTCGAGGCAATGGCGTTCGAACCGAGTTTTAGCGACCTTACCGCGGTAGAGGTAGCGATCTTCGGAGTACAGTTGGCCAATCCAGCCGGGGTATTTCCAAGAGGAAGTGCCGAGATAGATCTTTTGTTCGGCGAGTTTAGCCAGAATGGGAGTTAGCGCGGCTTTTGAGAATGACATTGGTAGGTGTCTGGATTCCGCGTTCTTTTGGAACGCCTCACGCTTTCTAATTACTCTAACATTTTTTTTGGTAGTGGCGATTCAAACGAGTTTGGATTGACCGGGAAAAGCGGCGCGTCGCACCTATTACGATTGCCCCGGGGAGAAGGGATCTTAGGTATGGGTGTGAGAAGAGGAATGGTGGGCAGTGCTTAAGGAGACTGAGAAAGCGTCATCAGTGGCCGTTTAGGGCGTGGGAGAGGTGCGGCGTGTAGAGTGCAGGTTCAAGGAGAAAGGAATCGTGGCCGCGATCGGAGTGGACGGTGATATGGATATTGGAGACGTCCGCGTTCTTGAGGTATCTGATGAGGTGGGCCTGTTCTTCGGGATAGAAGCAATAATCTTCGTCGATACTGAAGACCAAGTAATGGTGGCCGTATTTCTTTGAGCGTGCGAAAACATCGGCGATGGATTCGGAGCTGCTTTCGATAACGGGATCGAAGTGGGACCAGAGCTCGGCGATGCGGATGTAGGTATTGGCGTCGAAGCGGTCGACGAATTTTTTTCCTTGGTGGAGCATGTAGGACTCGACCTGGTCATGGACGCGATACCAGGAGAAACGGTCGTCGGCTTGGTGAACGTCTTTGCTGGCGCGTCTTTCGATGGCGTCCAGGTGGACGAAGTTTTTGTGGCTTATCATACGAGCGAGTGCGAGGCCAAGAGTGGGAGGATGGCCCTGATAGTAGTCGCCACCGCTGAAATGGGGGTCGTTTTCGATGGAGAGAATTTGTTCAAGGAGGAAGAGGCGGTTGAGGACAGTTGTTTTTACGCCAGAAGCGACAGGGATGACGAGTTGGGTGCGATCGGGATGATTGGCGGCGAAGGTGAGGCAGGCAAGACCGCCGGTGGATGGGCCGATGACGGCTTTGAGTTTATCGATGCCGAGGTGGTCGAGGAGGAGGATTTGGGAATTGACGACATCGCGGGTGCAGATGTGAGGGAATTTGGAGCCGTAGGGTTTATTGGTTTCGGGATTCGTGGTGGCGGGACCGGTGGAACCGTAGCAACCGCCGACGTAATTCGCACAGATGACAAAGAAGCGATCAGTGTCGAGGGCTTTACCGGGGCCGATGAAGCCGTCCCACCAGCCTGGGTGGCATTCCTCTGTCCAGTATTGGGAATCGCCTGGAGTGGTCGGATTAGTGCCGGCAGCGTGCTGGGACCCGGAGAGGGCGTGGAAGAGAAGGATGGCGTTATCCTTGGAAGGGGACAATTCGCCGTAGGTTTCGTAAGAGAGCGTGAGAGAGGGCAGGGTGGAGCCATCGACGAAGTGGAAGGGAGCGTCGCTAAGGAATAACTGGGATTGGACCTGGCCAATGTCGCTTCGCATGAGTGGATACTTGATACTGGCGCTGTGGTGTTTGATGACTAGTCGTTTCGGTGGGTGTCGCGGGTCCCGGATGAGGACAGGTGTCTTACCGGGTGGTCCCGGTGACCGATGGTATTGATGGGCCGATAGGTTACGCGGGGTTGTGGGGGAATGCGAATCGAATTTACGCCTTGGACGGATGGATTCTTGGATTGGAAGGCGGCAAAATGTGGGTAAGGTAGGCGGCAGTGATTTGTGAGTGAGTGGATACGACAGTGGGAGCGGCGTTGGCCGGTCTTGGAGTGCGGTGTGGTGCGGTGGTTGGCGTTGGCGTTGCTGGTTTGGGTGCTTGTTTCGGTTGGGTATTTGTTATTTGGGTCGAAGCCGTGGAGTGTTGACGTGATGGGATTGGCGGAGGGGACGTCCTCGAAGCGTGTGGAACATTACATGTGGACGGGGTTGTGGTGGGGCGCGGCGATCAATGCGGTGATTGGGTTGGCTTTGCTGGGCACGATGCAATGGTGGGGGGTGATGGTGCCGGTGGGGCCGACGATTGAAACGGCGCGGCGGGTATATTCGGGGTGGGCGCGGCGGGCGATGTTATTGGGGCTGGGTGGGGCTTTGGTGGTGGGCGTTTTTGAGAGGGCGCCGAGACTGACGCACAGCTTTTGGAATGATGAAGAGTATGGGTTTCGGCGGTTTGTATCGGGGTATCACCGGGACGATGGGACGGGAGTCCTTGAGTTCAAGCGGGTGCGATGGGTGGACAGTTTGTTTAAGAATCATGATGGCAACAATCATGTTTGGCACACGATGGAAGCGCGGGCGGGTTTGGGGGTGTGGCGCTTACTGTCGGGAGCCGAGGAGGGAGAGTTTCGTGAATGGGCGGTTCGGTTGGTGCCCTTTCTTTCTGGATTGGGTTCTATTTTTCTAGTAGGCTTGTTAGGCTCTTTGCTGGGGCGACCTCTGGCGGGAGTCGCCGCGGCTTGGTTTCTTGCTTTATCGCCATGGCACATGCGCTATGCGGTCGAGGCGCGGGGTTATTCGAGTATGATTCTGTTCTTGTTACTGGGTTTAGTTTTTTTGGTGAAGGCGTTGCAGACGGGGAGTTGGCGGTGGTGGTTGTTTTATGGTGCGGCGCAGTGTTTGATGCTTTGGAGTTTTGCGGGTGTTGTTTATGTCGCGTTGGTGCAGAATATTTTAGCTTTGGCATTTTTGCTGATGAACAACCGGTGGAAAGGGAACCGGCAGGGGATTATCGGGCGTTTTTTTGTTGCGAACGCGTTGTCGGCGGGTGTGTTTCTGGTATTGATGCTGCCGTCGTTGATGCAGTTGGTGTCCTTTTTGGAGGGGTATCAGGAAGAGACGGGGCGTGTGGATTTGGGCGCGGGTTTTTTGCGGGATGTGTGGGCGCATTTGGTGGTGGGATTGCCATGGACGACCGCTGGGGATGAATCTTGGCCGAGCATGATTGGTTTGCAGGCGAAGAGTTTGGGCGCGTTTATTTTTTTGAATGTCGTCATGCCGGTAGCGGCGGTTTTAGGGGCGCTTCTGATGTTGTTTCGGGGGGATTGGCGAGCGCGATTGGTGGCCTTGGTTTTTCTCTTGGCGGCCGTCGCGATGTGGGGGCATAACGCGCTTTCGGGGACGGCAATCATGGGATGGTATTTTGTGTTTTTTGCTCCTGGCTTTGCCTTGTTTTTGGGATGGGGTTCGGCGTTGGTGTGGGCGGAATCGTTTCGGGTTCGTGGCGGGGTGGCGGTGGCGATCGTGGCTTTATTTTGGTTGACGGCGAGCGGACCACGGGGCGCGATTCGGGATCGAGAAAGGCATCCGATGCGGCAGGTGGTTTGGGAGGTTCGGGGAGAATCTCCGGCCGTGACAGCTGATGATGAGGGTATTATGACGGTAGCAATGGGGTCCGGGGATCGCCAACTGCGGACTTATGATCCGTGGATTCATCCGGTGGACACGAAGGAAGAGTTAGAAGTGGTGATGGAGGAAGCGCGGGATCGGGGGAAGGACTTGGCGGTATACGTGTGCAGTCCGCTGCGCCTGGAGCGAGAAGCTCCGGAGGTTATGGCCATGTTGCGCGATGAGGGCGAATTTGAGAAGCGAAGGGAAGTGGATGGCTTGGAGGAGTTTTGGTCTTTTCGGGTGTGGGAGCGAGCAAAGCGATAAGGATCGTTCATTGCCCGATAACCTTGAAAAAGCGTAATACAGCAAGAACCGAGGGATTTTTTACGGTGCCGAATTCAGTTTTACGATGGCAGGTCATCCGTGATCCTAGAGGTTGTCTCTACGATTTGAACGGAGAATCCCGAATAGGAGATACGATTATGCAATCGAGACGAAGTTCTACTTGAACGATACCGGCTAGCGCCGGCGTTTTTTGTGGTGAGCGGCGGGATTTGTGTTGGGGAGGCTTTGATTGCGGGTTCGTAGATGCTGAGTCGCGGTTATTTCGTTTTGTGAGATTCGCGGGACTGCGGGAACGGGAGTATCTTTTGGGGCCGGCGGGCGGTTGGCTTCCGACGGGCGTGCGATTATTCAATGATGTCCAAGCTTCTGGCGGATATACTCGTTCTTTTTCATCTGGGATTCATTGCCTTTGCTTTCCTTGGTGGATTGTTGGTATTGCGGTGGCGTTGGGTGGCGATTTTGCATCTTCCGAGTGTGTTGTGGGGAGTGCTTGTGGAGATGACCGGTTGGATTTGTCCGCTTACGCCGCTAGAGCAGCGTCTTCGGGAGGCGGAAGGTGAAAGTGCTTATACGGGTGGTTTCGTTGATCACTACATTATGCCGTTGATTTACCCTGAGGGATTGACGAGAGGCATTCAGTTCGTGCTCGCGTTCGTCGTTATCGCGATCAACCTCTGTATTTATGGCTTGGTGGTGGCGAAGCGTTTTAGGACTTCGTCAGGCGCGGATCCTTTCGATGAGAAGGGTGACGGCGTATAGGGCGGCGGCGATGAGGATGATGGTGGGGCCGCCGGGAGTGTCTATTTGGTAGGAGGTCACAAGGCCGGCGGAGATAAGAGCGGCGGAGATGGCAATGGCGAGGAGCATCATTTGCCAGAGGCGAGTGGCGAAGCGTGAGGCGATGGCCGGCGGGATGGTGAGCATGGCGATAGCCATGACGATGCCGACGAGTTTGACGAGGAGGACAATGGACACGGCGGTGAGGCCAAGGAGGAGGAGATACCAGGCGGCGACGTTGACACCGCGGAGCGAGACGAACTCGTCATCGAAGCAGATGGCCACAAATTTGTTGTAAAAGAACAGGCCGATGGCGAGGACGGCGAGGGGCGAGGGCCGTGACGCCAAGGAGTTCGGTATTGGAGATGATGAGGACATCGCCGAAGAGGAAGGTCATTGCTTCGACGCGTGGAGCAGGGGCGTAGAAGAGGAAGAGGATGCCGACGGCCATCCCGGTGGCCCACACGGCGCCGATGATGGTATCTTCGCGTTCGCTGGAGTAGAGTGAGACGAGGCCGATGACGAGGGCGGAGAAGAGGGCGGCACTGAGGGCACCGACGGTGGGGGTCAACCAAGGGAGATCGAAGGTGCGGGAGGTGTAGATCGCGAGTCCGATGCCCCCAAGGACAGAGTGGGCGATGGCGGCGGCGATGTAAGAGATGCGGCGTGCGACGACGTAGGTGCCGATCACGCCGAAGGAGGCGCTCGCGATCAGACCGGCGACGAGTGCGTTGCGAATGAAGGGGAAGTCGGAGGTAAGTGCTTCGAGGAAGGACATTAGCCGGGAGCGGAGGGCTTGAAAAGGCGGTGGTGGTTATGCTGGTGTTTGATAGGGTTGGGGCGGAGGTGATTTGGAGGCTGGTGATCCGGTGTTATAGCGTGCTCAGGATGGCAGCGACGGGCATTTGTCGCCGGGGATTATTGGTCTTGGTAGTGTTGGGTGTGATCGTCTTGAGCATGGAGGGAGTGGCGCTCGTGGTCGAGGCGGAGTTCCCCGCTGAAGATTTCGCGGATGACATCGCCCGTGAGATCGGCGGTAAGGTGGGAGTGGACATGTCGATTGACGCAGAGGACGCGTTGTCCGAGGTGAGGAATGACGCCGAGATCGTGGGTGACGGTAAGAATGGTGAGGCTCTTTTTGAGGGACTCGATTGTTTCGAGGAATTGGGCCTCGACGGCGAGATCGACATTTGCGGTGGGTTCGTCGAGGAGGAGGAGTTGGGGATCGCAAACGAGGGCGCGGGCGATGAGGACGCGTTGGCGTTGGCCGCCGGAGAGCTTTGCGAAAGAGTGGCCGGCCTGGTCGACGAGATCCATGCGATCAAGGGCTTGCAGAGCGGCTTCTTTGTCGGCCCGGGAGTAGCGGCCGCCGATATGTTTGTTAACTCGGCCCATGAGGACGATATCGCGGGCGGTGACGGGAAATTTGGGATCGTATTGAAGATGTTGAGGCATATAGCCGACGCGAGGGGCCGCGTTGCCGGGGGTGGTGCCAAGGACGGTTACCGTGCCTCTGTTGGGTTTGAGGAGGCCGAGGATGAGTTTGAAGAGAGTGGTTTTGCCACCGCCGTTGGGGCCAATGATGCAGAGGGACTCGCCCGGGGGGATGCTGAACGTCGCGTCTTCGATAATGGGGATATTGGAATCGTAGGCGAAAGAAACGGCAGTGAAGGATACGGTGGCGGAGGTTTTCGGTTCTGGAGGATCTGGGGGCATGGGTGGGTCGTTGCGGGAGTGGGAAGGGTGGTGGTTGGCGATTGCTGCCTCCCTTCCCACCAGCCTTTTGTACGAATTCGGCGAACTATTCTAGATTGGCTACCCATTCCAATCAGACGAGTTCGCCGAGGAAAGGGATTCGTTCACGAGTGAGTTTGAACCGACCTCATTGCGAGCGGCAATCTAGTTGTTGAAGGAAGCGGAGAGGGATTGAGCGATGGATTCGAGGTTGGAGAGGACGTCGGGTTCGAGTGGATCGATGGAGACGACGGTGCCTCCTATGGCATCGGCCACGGTTTCGGCGCTGGAGCCATCGATTTGGGGTTGGGTGAAGATCACTTTTACTTCGCTTTCCTTGGCTTTCTGAACAAGGGCCATGAGCTGTTTTGGTGTGGGGCTTTTGCCTTCGGCTTCGATGGATTTTTGTTCGAGGCCGTATGCCTCTGCGAAATGAGTCAAAGCGGGGTGATATATGAAGAAGGCCTTGCCTTTGTGTGGTGCGAGCAGGGTTTTAAGTTCGTGGTGGAGGGCGGTGACCTCGAAAGTGAAGGCGGCGAGATTTTCGTCGTAAGCGGCTTCATTGGAAGGATCGAGCGTTACGAGAGCGTCGTGGATTATACTGGCCTGTTGGATGATGTGCGGCGGAGAAAGCCAGACGTGGGGATCGAAGTCGTGGTGATGACCATGATGGTCATGTGCATTGCTGTGTGACGGCTGTCCCTTGTCTTCGGCACTTTCGTGTTTGTGGTGGTGCTCGGAATGGTCCGCGTGGTCATGTCCGTCGTGATCACCGTGATCGTGCGCGTCGTGCTCGTGATCATGGGAATCCGCTTGTTCCTTGAGTTCCTCGGGATCGATTGTTTCGACGATGAGGAGATCGGGGTGGGAGTCTTTAATTTTACTGATGAGAGCCTCTTCGAAGGGCATGCCGGTGGTGAAGTAGGCACGGGCCTTTGCGAGGTCCATCACCTGGCGGGGAGTGGCACTGAAGTGATGTGGGTCTTGCCCGGCGTTGACGAAGATATTTACTTGGGCGTTATCGCCAGCAATGCGTTGCACGAAATCGGCTTGCGGGGGGATGCTGACGGCGACGGTAAGGGGTTTTTCGGTGGCGTGTGCGGAGCTGACAAGTGCTCGTCCCGAGGCGGTCAAAATGATGGCAAAGCAGGCGATGAAGGCGAAGCGGGCATTCATATTTGCAATTTCGTTGCAAGAAAAGACGAGGTCAAGTGGGACGTAGGGCAGCGTGAAGCCGTTTGTATCCTCTATTGTCCTGAGAGAAGGCAGTGGCGAGAACGTCAGCCCTGAAAACGCCTGATTACTTGGGGAGTCATGCGGTTGGCGACTAGGAGGAGAAGAATCAAAGGGGGGTGGGGACATCTTGTTGCTGCATACTTGGGATCAGGCAGGCTACGGCAGTGCAGGACTGGGTGTGAGGTGAAAAAGGGGGGGTGGCTTTGTGGGTAAGGGATCTTGGAAATGGGGGGCAATCGCTTGATAAACGGAGGGTTGGGTTTAGGATGGACGACCTGCCTTGATGACCGGGGCGGAGGTAAATTGAGAATCAGCGATTTAGAGAGGCTTTTAATTGGATGAAACGTATTATTGCTTTGATTGGAGTGTTTTCGGTGTTAGGGGGAGCGATGTCGATACAGGGGCAGGAAGGTGACGCCGGGGCGGCGTTGACCACTGATGAAGAGAAGACAAGTTATGCCTTGGGCCTGCAGATTGGGGCGAGTTTCAAGCGGGACGGTATTGAGTTGAAGGATGAGCAGTTTCTCGCGGGGGTGACGGATTCATATGAGGGGAAAGAACCGCAGATCTCTCAGGAGGACATGATGGCTGTGATGCAGGCATTGCAGGCGAAGATGCAGGCGAAAGCGATGGAGGCCCAGGCGGCTGCGGCTGCGGCGGGTCCGGAGAATCAGGCTGCGGGACAGGCGTTTTTGGACGAGAATTCGAAGAAGGAAGGGGTCACGACCACTGAGAGTGGGCTGCAGTATGAAGTGCTCGAAACCGGGGACGGCGAGAAGCCGACAGCGGCGAACACTGTAAAAGTGCACTATCATGGGACTTTGATTGACGGGACGGTATTCGACAGTTCCGTGGAGCGCGGGCAACCGACGACATTCCCGTTGGGAGGTGTGATTCCGGGGTGGACGGAAGGGCTGCAGTTGATGCCGGTGGGATCGAAATACCGTTTATATGTGCCGTCGGACTTGGCTTACGGGGAGCGTTCTCCTTCACCGACAATTGGTCCGAACAGCACGTTGATCTTTGACGTGGAACTGTTGGAGATTGTTGAGTAGAATTTGGGGGCGAGTAATCTAAGCGCTAAGCGAGATGCAGATTGATAAAATCGTATCGGGTGGGCAAACCGGGGCGGACCGGGCAGCGTTGGATTGGGCGATTGCGCATGATGTTGCGCACGAGGGGTGGTGTCCGAAGGGACGGAAAGCGGAAGACGGGAAGATTGCGAAGAAGTATCTTCTTCAGGAAACGCCTGAGGAGGAATATGAGGTGCGGACGGAGAAGAACGTGCAGGAGAGTGACGCGACGGTGATTATGACCATTGGTGCGGAGTTAAAGGATGGGTCATTGGCAACTCGCAAGTTTTCTCAGCAGCATGGCAAGCCGTGTTTGCACCTTTCCCGGGATGTGAGCCGGGCGCCGGGCGAGGAACTGAAAGCGTTCGTTGAGCGTCATGAAACGAAGATATTGAATGTGGCGGGGCCGCGGCTCTCTGGTGAGCCGGAGATTGCGGCTTTTGTGGACGAGGTTTTGACCGAAGCATTTTTGATCGACGAGGGATGACGGCGACGTTGGGAAGGGCGTTGAGGAGATTGGTCTTGGCCACAGCGTTTGTGGTGGTTTTTGTTGGCTCACCAGTCTTTCCGGCGGCGGGGGAGGAAGGAGCGGACCGGGCATCATTCTGGATTGATTTGTCTCATGCGGAACCGGTGACATTTGGTGAGATGGTGGAGGATTTGGGAGAAGTGGACGTTGTTTTTCTGGGGGAGACTCATCGGCTGAAGCGGCATCATCGATTGCAGCGTGAGATTGTGGAGGCGTTGGCGGCGACGGGGCGGCCATTGATTGTGGGTTTGGAACAGATTGAATCGGAGGATCAGAGTGGGGTGGATCGCTTTAACGAAGGAGAGTTGGATTTTGACGGGCTGGTGGATGCGATCGAGTGGGAGAAGCAGTGGCGGGGGTATGAGAACTATCGGGGATTGGTGGAAATGACGCGGGAATTAGGGGGGCGAATCGTGGGATTAAACGGTCCGCTGGAGGTGATTCGGGCAGTGGGGAGAGGTCGGGTGGATGGATTGAGTGACGAGGAAAGGGCGAAGCTGCCGATGGAGATTTTCTTAGACGACCCGATGTATGAGCGGTTGATGGGGAAGCTGTTGATGGTGCATATGTCGGTCGACGAAGACACGTTACGGCCCATTTTTGAGGCACAGGCGTCGCGAGACGAGGCAATGGCAGCCGCTCTCGAGTTGGCAATGGAGGAGGCGGTTGCCGAGGACAAGGAGGCGCGACCTCTTGCGATCGTGGTCTGCGGGGCGGGGCATTGCCAGTATGGATTGGGGACGCCGGATCGTGTGCAGCGGCGTTTGGGAGACGAGGCGCAGATGCGGATTGTCTTGATGAGCGAGAGCGGTGATTTGGAGTTAACGGATCAGGAGCGGGCGATGATGCGAGAGATGGAAATTTCGCATCGTGATTTGGAGTTTATTGACCGGCCAGTGGCGGATTACTTGCATGCGGTGGAACCCAAGGAAGAGAATACGGATTGAAGTGGTAAAGCGGGCCTTGATGCGAGGCTTTGGCTGCGGTGTGCAGGAAGAAAGTGAGAGAGGGCGGAGGGAAGAAGAGGAAGTTTTGATTGGGCTTCGCGCCTGCGAACCCGGGGGTGAGGAGCGAGTGGGTTAGATCGTGACGCCAAATTTTTTGAGGATGGCGATCATGATGAGGTATAGGAGGATTGTGAGTAGGCATCCGAGACCGAGGCTGGCCCAGAAGGGGAGTCCTTTCCGGAGCAGGAAGGGGAAAAAAAGGAAGAGGGGCAGTGAGGGGAGGACGAACCAGAAGATGCCGGTCGAATGGGAGGCGAGTTTTTCCACTCGTTCTGATTCGCCGGCGCCCCGATAGATCCAAAAGAAGGTGATAATCGAGAGGATGGGGAGGGAGGCAATGAGGGAGCCGAGCCAGGCTCCGCGTTTAATGACGATTTCCGACACGACGACGATGATGAGGGCTGAAAGGACGACTTTGAGAAGGATGGGCACGATTATGGAGTCGGAGTCTTCGACTAATGCACCAGACTTTATCAGGGAACCGGGGTTCATGGGGATAAAAAAAGGGACGGGAAATCCCGTCCCTTTTCCTGATCGAAAGTTGATTTGGATCGCTCAGTCCCGGCTCATGAAGATCTGAAGGATATACCAGAACATGAGGGCAATTCCTGCGAAGAGTCCGAGTGACGCCGCGACGTATTGGTCGGTGCGATACTGGTGGATAATCTGGGAGGTGGTATGGAGGATGGAGCCACCGGCAAGGAGCACCATGGCGGCCATGAACCACGTGCCGAGATTGAATCCGAAGAGGACGCCACAGACGATCACGCCGAGAGCGACAAAGGAGCCGATGGCGAGGAATCCACCAAGGAAGGAAAAGTCCATGCGAGTAATGAAGGCGGTTGCGGTGATGCCGGCGAAGAGGAACCCAGTAACGATTGCGGCTTTACCGATGGCTTGCGGATCAAATTGTGATGCATAGGCAAGCAGGGGAACGAAGATGATGGACCATGCCACGACGGTGAGCCCGAGGCCGGCGTATTGTTTCCCCCTTGAAACGTCTGAGAGTGCCCACTTATTGGCGACCCAAGATACGACCATGAAGAGGCCGAGGATGATGAGCCAATTCACGCCGAGCATGGCATTGGCGATGGAGACGCCGATAGGCGAGGTAATGAGGAACGCTTCAATGCCTACGAATAAGGCTATCGCTCCGGCGAGGTGGAGATAGGTTTTCCGGATAAAGGCTGCGCGCTCGGTAGGCTGTGCAGCGGCAACGACATAAGGATTAGCGTATTGTTCCATGGTAATGATGGTTTCTGTGTTTACTGAATTTCAAGATAAAGGCGTCTGCGCTGGAGTTCAAGTGTGGACAACATAGGTGGCTCCTTTGTTCAAGCGAGCGTGCGTTGCCTGACAGCCTCGAAGAGACATACGCCTGTGGCAACAGAAACGTTGAGACAATCGACGTGGCCGTGCATCGGGATGCGGACAAGGAAGTCACAGTTTTCCCGGGTGAGTCGGCGGACGCCTTTTTCCTCGGCTCCAAGGACGATTGCGAGGGGGCCTTTGAGGTCAACATCAT